>NZ_LIQY01000508.1 GCF_001418495.1 Streptomyces pathocidini
GTCACCCGCGAGTACCCGGTCGAGCGCATGCACCGGGACGCCGCGATCTACACCATCTTCGAGGGCACGAGCGAGATCCAGCGCCTGGTCATCGCCCGCACCCTGGCGGGCCTGCCCATCCGCTGACGCCCATCCGCTGCGACCGTCTGCTGACGCCTGACCGGTGGCGCCTGTCAGGTGGTGCCTGTCCGGTGACCTTTCGGTGGTCGGCGGACCCGCCGTCCCGCCCGCGGCCCGACCGCCCGCCCCCAGCGCGTCAGGCCGTGGGCGGCACCGCGTCCGCGTACGGGTTCGCGGGCTGGGGGACGCGCCGCATCCCCGCCACGTCGAGCGCCGCCCGTGCCGAGTCGGTGCCGACCTCGCCCACCGGGCGCCAACTCCCGGTCACCGTCACCCAGCTGTTGGCCTGAGGCGCCTCGGCGCCGTGCATGCGGACCTTGACCGATTGCGCGTCCGCGGCGCAGCAGCTCAGCACCAGCCGGGTCAGGTACCAGCCGCCGTCCTCGCCGGGCGTCACGAACCCGGTCATCCGGACCGTACGCCCCTTCAGGCTCCGGCCGGTGTCCTGGCGGGCGCGGGCCTGGAAGTCCGAGAGCGGCATCACGAGCGGGGACCGGTCGGGAAGCGGGGCGAACCGGGCGTCCTCGCTGACGGCCGGATCGCTCTCCCGCGCGGCTGTGAACGCGCCCAGCGCGGGCGGCGTGAAGAACAGCAGGGCGAGCGCGGGGAGGAAGAGCAGCCAGGCGATACGGGGGCCCGAGCTGTGCCCGTGCCCGTGCCCGCCGCCGCCGTGGTCGCCGTCGTGGTCCGCGTGCTCCGCCGGCTCCTCGGCCGTCGGCTTGGCGAACGGGAAGCCGTCCCGGGCCGCGCCCACCATCCCCAGCGCCAGCAGCAGCACGCCCGAGACGATCAGGGGAATCCGCAGCCCTTCCTTCACGTACCGCAGATACACCTCGGTCAGCAGCGTGATGTGCAGCACTCCGGCCCCGGACAGCAGGAGCAGCAGCACCTGGATGTTCCGCTTCACAGCAGCCACCACCCGACGAGCGCGCTGCAGGCCACGGCGACCACCGCGGTCGCGGTGGAGAACCGTACGGCGAAGGCCCGGCCGAAGGTACCGGACTGCAGCGCGATCAGCTTGAGGTCCACCATCGGGCCCACGACCATGAAGGCCAGCCGGGCGGTGGGGGAGAAGCCGGTCAGCGAGGCGGCGACGAAGGCGTCCGCCTCCGAGCAGACCGCGAGCACGATCGCGAGCCCGGCCAGGAAGAGGACGGACAGCCAGGGCGAGCCGGAGAAGGTGTCGAGCACCGAGCGCGGCACGGCCACGTTGAAGGTCGCCGCCGCCATCGCCCCCAGCACCAGGAACCCGCCGGCGTGCAGGAAGTCGTGCTGGAAACCGAGCCTGAACTCCTCCCACCGGCTGTGCCCCGGGCGGTGCCCGGTCCGGTGGGCCGGCAGCCGCAGCCACTCCTCGCGGCCGAGCCGCAGCCACAGCCAGCCCATGATCACGGCCGTGGCCATCGAGGCGAGCAGCCGGGCGGCCACCATCTCGGGGGCGCCGGGGAAGGCGACGGCGGTCGAGGCGAGCACGATCGGATTCACCGCGGGCGCCGAGAGGAGGAAGGCCAGCGCCGCCGCCGGGGGCACCCCGCGCCGGATCAGGCTCCCGGCCACCGGCACCGACGCGCACTCGCAGCCGGGCAGTACGACCCCGGCCGCGCCCGCGACCGGCACCGCGAGCGCCGGCCGCTTCGGCAGCACCCGGCTGAACACACGCGCGGGCACGAAGGCGTTGATGGCCCCCGACAGCGCCGTCCCCAGCAGCAGGAACGGCAGGGCCTGGACGACGATCGCCACGCACACCGTCTGCCACGCCTTCACGGCCGGCTGGGTCAGCCAGCCGGCCGCGCCGGTGACCGCCACCACACCCGCGACGAGGACGAGCAGCGAGACCGCCGTGACGAGAGGCCATACCGCCCGCCCGGGCCGCTCCCGGGAGGTGTCCGCACCGGGTGCGGGCGCCACGCGGGAGGGAGCGTCGACCAGCTCTTGCGCTCTGTGCACACTCACTCCGAACCGTTGTGACCGGGGTCATCACGATACGGCCGGGCGGGGCCCGCGGAGGGTAGGTCGCGCGCCCACGGTGTACCGAATCATCCGATTCGCCGGATTCGCCCTATGCGGGCAAAAGTCCCCTGGCGTCCCTGGGTCGACAAAGGTCAATGATGCGATCAAAACGGGCAATTTGCTGTCCGGTGAGCCATCTCACAGGAACCTTCTCGCCGGTGTGACGTCGCGCACGGGAAATTCGCCGACTTCCCCAACTCGGTTGTTCCGCACCCATGGTGAGAGCCATTCAGTAGCAATTCCTATTGCTCACGGACAAGGATCGGCAGCACAGCGTGACGCCCTGTGGAGTGGGTCTCTTTCTGGGTGCTTCGGGGGAAAGACCGCCACTTGTGGTGAAGAAATTGATGCGTCTACTTTTGCCGCTGCCTGGTTAACCAAAGGCCGGGCACCCTTCCGCCGGAGCGCCGAATCCTGCCGCCGGCGGAGGGAGAAACGACAACGCACCACGGCAGGAGCGGGGGACCCAGGTAAGTGCCGCGACCGCGCACAGCGTGGAACCGGCTTGGGGTGAAGACGTGCCGCAGCGAAGCTGCTAGACGGCGCGGCCGGGCAACTCCAGCCCGAACCCGACAGCTCACCTCGCAGGCGTAGGAGAGGAAACCCCCTATGTCTGCACGCGGACGTCACCGTCGCCACACTCCCGGCCGGATATCCCGCGCCGCGCTCGTCGCCGCCGCCGGCGGTATGAGCATCGCCCTCCCGCTCATCGGCGCCGGCGCGGCCAACGCCGCCACCGTCGAGACCTGGGACAAGGTCGCGCAGTGCGAGTCCACCGGTAACTGGAGCATCAACACCGGCAACGGCTTCTACGGCGGCCTGCAGTTCACCCAGTCCACCTGGACCGCCTTCGGCGGGAACGACTACGCCTCCCGCGCCGACCTGGCCACCAAGGACCAGCAGATAGCGATCGCCGAGAAGGTCCTCGACGTGCAGGGCCCCGGCGCCTGGCCGGTGTGCGGCGCCAAGGCCGGCCTGACCAAGGACAGCCCGGAGCCGGAGCTGAACACCGGTGGCACCGAGGCCCCGGCCGAGAAGACCGAGGCTCCGGCCGCCAAGCCGCAGCCCCGCCCGGCCGAGAAGGCGGACAAGGACGCGGCGAAGACCGTGACCTACACCGTCGCCCAGGGCGACACCCTCTCCAAGATCGCCACCGCCCAGAAGGTCGAGGGCGGCTGGAAGAAGGTCTACGAGGACAACCGCAAGGTCATCGGCGACAACCCGAACGTGATCGTCCCCGGCCAGAAGCTGACCGTGGGCGGCAAGGCCGAGGCCGCGCCGAAGCAGGACGCGCCCAAGGCCGAGGCCCCGAAGGCCGCCGAGCCCAAGGCCGAGGCCCCCAAGGCCGAGCAGAGCGCCTCCGGCTTCACCGCCCCGGTCGCCAACCCGAACCTGGGCACGCCGTACCGCCAGGCCGGCTCCTCCTGGTCCAGCGGCTACCACACCGGTGCCGACTTCCCGGTCCCGACCGGCACCACCGTGAAGTCCATCGGCGCGGGTGAGGTCGTCTCCGCCGGATGGGGCGGCTCGTACGGCAACGAGGTCGTCATCCGCCACGAGGACGGCAAGTACAGCCAGTACGCCCACCTGTCCTCGCTGTCCGTCTCGGCCGGCCAGCAGGTCACCGGCGGCCAGCAGATCGGTCTGTCCGGCTCCACCGGCAACAGCAGCGGCCCGCACCTCCACTTCGAGGTCCGCACCGGCCCGGGCTACGGTTCGGACATCGACCCGATCGCGTACCTGCGCGCCCACGGCGTCTCCATCTGACGCACCGGGTCACCCCGGGCCGACCCGCTCGGCACCTGAATGAGGCGCCCGCCTCCGTTCCGTACGGAGGCGGGCGCCTCGCCGTTTCACGGGTAGCGCCGCTACGAGATGCGGCACAGGGCGTGGATGAGGCTCGCGTGCAGCGGGTAGCGCGCGGCCAGTTCGTCCGCGGCCCCGCCCTCGTAGTCGGAGGGCAGGAACCCCGGCGCCATGGTGCAGCCGAGGAGCGCGTGGGAGCCGCCGGGCCGGACCCGCGCCCCCATCCACGTGCCGCCCTCCACCGTGAACTGCACGCGCTGCCCGGCCCGTACGTCCTGGCCCAGCACCTCGACGCGCGAGCCGCCGCCCGGCTCCAGGAGCAGGAGCTGCACCGCGTCGCCGAGGTAGAAGTGCCAGACCTCGTCGCGGGGCAGCCGGTGCATCGCCGAGAACAGGCCGTCCTCGGCCGACAGCAGGAGCACGATCGCCGTGCCCGCCGGGTGCCCGTCCGGCTGCCGGGGACCGCCCACCCAGGTCTGCCGGAAGAGCCCGCCTTCCAGAGGAAGCGGTTCGAGTCCGTGGATCCGGGCGAGTTCGGCCACCGAGGGGGCTGAATCGGAATTCGGCATACGCTGCCTCCTATTGAGGGTCGCCATGCCGAATTCTCCCATCAATAGAGCTTGTTCACCGCGTGGCGCGTGGTCCATTTGAAGTCGGGCACCTGCGCACTCCGGAAGTCGCCCATCTGTCCCCAGCGCAAGACGGTCACGGTTCTCCCGTCGCGGCCGACGGAGAACAGGTGAATATCGGAGGAGGTCGCCTCATGCGAGATGTGTACGCCGTAGACGTCGGCGCCCTCCTCGACGGAGAGCCTTCCGTACCGCCGCAATTCGGCGGTGACGTCCGGGTCATTGGCCTCGGCCCTCGCGGCGCACGTGGTGATCGCTCTGTTGAACCGGGCGGCCAGGGACTTGGCCCTCGCCACATCGCGCGCGACGACGGTCACCTGCTCCGCATTGGTGTCGTAGTCCGTCCAGAACTTCCGGTACCGGGAGGCCACTCCCGGCAGTGCCGCCTCGTAGCAGAAGGGCAGGGGCCTGGGCGTGCCGCTCCGCACCGGGCCGCCGTACCAGCCCGAGGCCCGGTGCGGCGGCAGCTCACCGGGCGAGAGGAACCTGGGAGCCGAGGCGACGGCGGTGGGCACCGCGGGAGGGGCCGGCCTGGCCGCCGCCGGTGTAGTGGTGGCCAGGCCGGTCGCGAAGGCGGCGAGTGCGGTGAGTCCTGCGGCGGCGCCGAGGCCCAGACGGGCGCGCGTGGTCATGGAGTATCCCCGTTTCGGAGTCCGAAGGGCGGAAGAGGCACGGGAAGTCGTGCGGCTTCGAGCTTCGGGGTGAGCCCCGCCAACGGCAATGGCCATCCCTCGAATTGGGGACGTCGGAATACTTTCCAGACCTCTGACCTGTGGGAACACGAGGGCCTGGAACGCCCGAATGGTGCAGGGGTTTCCCCAGACGCCCCGGGGGCGCCGGAGCGTCTCCCGGCCTACCCGGCTCGCCGAAGCGCCGGCACCGCGTTGTGCCCGCCGAAGCCGGACGAGTTGCCGAAAGCGCCGGATGTGTTTGGGCTCACGGTCGGGAGCCGTGCCCCCGGCCGTGTTCCGGGTCGCCGCCGAAATCCGAAGCTCCGCTGCCGCCGCGCTGGTTCGCGGGCCCGGACCCGTAGGAGAGCCCGTCGGTGTCCGGGTGCAGTTCCAGGGCCTCGAGAAGGAACGCCAGGTCCTCCGAGTCCCGGGAGTACCCGGCGACCACCCTGCGGGCGGCCGCGCGCTGGCTGCGCCACTGGCTCGTGGCCCGCTCGGCTTCCTGGTCCTGGCCCTTGCCCGCCTCGCGCGGGTCGAGATGGGGCGCCGGGTGACCGGAGGGAGGGTTCATCGGACGATCCTCGCGCCGCCGGGATCGCACACCGGACAGGGCGCGGCCAAGGTCACCGGATCGGATCACCCTCTTGTTGGTGTATCGTTCAACTACGGTTGTCGGCGGCGGGTTCCAGTCCCACCGCCTGCACCCGCATTCCAGGCCCCGGCCAGGTCTCCCCCGTCCTGGCCGGGGCCTTCTCCGTGCCCGCGATCGGCCTCAGGGCAAGCCCCGCCCACCCTTTACGGTCGGCTGCCTTCGCGACCGTACGACCCCCACGGGATGGCGAACACGCTGACGCATGCCGCGC
>NZ_LIQY01000509.1 GCF_001418495.1 Streptomyces pathocidini
GCGCTGTGCATCGCCGTTTCTCCACGCCCGGCCTCCGCTTCACGAGAGGTAAGGAATGAATAAACACGACTGATAATGTCATCAGGCTGTCAGATTCGGCCTGTTTGAAGGACATTTCATGACCATTCCCGCTCCGCCCGGCGACCAGAATCCTGTGGGCCAGGGGTCGGCCGCCCAGGACCCGTGGAGCCCCCGGCCATCGGAACCAGCCGCTCCGCACTGGCCGTCGTACCCGATGCCGGCGCCGCAGCCCCGCAACGGAATGGGGATCACCGCCCTGGTGCTCGGCATAGTCGGCGTGGCCCTCGGCCTGGTCATCATCCTGTTCTGGATGTCCTGGCTACCGGCCCTGCTGGCCGTGGTCTTCGGATGCGTCGGTCTGAGCCACGCGCGCAAGGGGCTGGCGACCAACAGGGCGATGGCTCTGACCGGTGTGATCCTGGGCGTAGTCGGTCTGCTGTTCGCGGTCGGCGGTGGGGTGTTCACCGTCATTGCGGTGAAGGAGGCCACCGAGCACGCCCGCGCGGAGGCCGACAAGGCGGAGGCCTCCGCGGCCGCGGAGAAAAAGCGAAAGAAGGCGGAGGAGAAGGCCCGGCACCTGTCTTTCGGTGCGGCCTACACCTTCGGGAACGGACTGAAGGTCACGGTGGCCAAGCCCCGGCCGTTCATCCCGGACGACTTCGTCCTCGGCCACGCGAAGGGGAACAAGGCCGTCGAAGTGACGGTCACCGTCGTCAACACCGGCACGGAGCGGCTTTCGGTCGAAACGGGCCTGCCGAACGTCAACGACGCCAACGGGGCTTCCACCGAGCTGGTGATCGACGGAAGCGGACGCCAGAAGGTCATCACCGGCTACGTCCTGCCCGGCAAGAAGGCCGTCGGCAAGTACGCCTTCTCGCTGCCGCCCGACGCAGCCGACAAGGTCGAGGTCGAATTCAGCCCTGACGCGAAGCGGTGGGCTGACGCCTACTGGTCCGGCCCCAACTGACCTGGCGCACGCCGGAGGCCGCGCCGTCCGCGGCCCCGGCGACGGCGCGACGCCGCTGCCGGGACCGGCCACGGGCGATGGCGGGGGAAGCCGCCGAAGATCTCCTCGTCTGCCGACTCGGCTTCCCGCGCCAGGCGCCGGCACGGTGAGGAATGCGTGAGGGTTCAAGGAAATGGTGGGCGGGGCTGAACACCTCGGCGCCATGGTCCGTACCGATCGTTGAGTCGTCCACCACAGCCGCCGTCCACAACAGCCGCCGTCCACCACAACCTCCGTCCGGCCCCTCCGAAACCCTGCCCCTGCCACACCGGACCCCGCGACCTACCGACCAAGACGATCCGCGAGGATCGATCCGACCACCGGCACCCGAAACGAAGGGCACTACCACCATGACGGGATCTCAGGGCACGGGCCGGACCGCGAGCCGCCGGGCGGTGGTCGCCGCGGCCGGCGCGGCGGGGCTCGCCGCCACGCTCGCCGCATGTGGTGGCGAAACCGGCGGCTCCAGCGGCACGGAGCTCGCCAAGACCAGCGACATCCCCGAGGGCGGCGGCACGATCTTCGCGGACCAGAAGGTCGTGGTGACGCAGCCGACCGCCGGCGAGTTCAAGGCCTTCTCCGCGATCTGCACGCACGCGGGCTGCCCCGTGAACGACGTGTCCAACGGGACCATCAACTGCCCCTGCCACGGCAGCAGGTTCGCCGTGGCCGACGGCAGCGTGAAGGCCGGACTCGCCAAGAGGCCGCTGCCCGCCGCGAAGATCACGGTGGAAGGGGACTCCATCAAACTCGGCTGAGCCCGCCGCCGTCCATCAGCCGTCCGGCCGCCGCTCACCGCACCGGCCCAGGCCTCCCGCCCCCTGCCAGCAGGCCACGACAGCGTCCGTCGTGGTGACGGTGGCGACCAGGGCGAGGGTGTTGCGGACCATCGCGGTCGTGTAGTCCGCGGGGACGCCCGCGATGGCGTCGGCCGGGACGACGGCGGTGTAGCCGAGGTTCACCGCGTCGAAAACGGCGTTGGGGACCGCCACGTTCGCCGACACCCCGGTGACCACCAGCGTGCGGCAGCCGAGGTTCCGCAGCAGCGCGTCGACGTCCGTCCCCGCCATCGGGGAGAGTCCGTGCAGCCGCCGCACGATCAGGTCCTCGCCCGCGACCGGAATCGGATCGGCGATCCGCACGGCCGTCGAGCCGGACAGCTGCTGTACGGGCAACCGTTCGGCGGCGCGGAACAGGCGCGCGTTGCGGTTGGCGCCCCGCCCGTCGGGCCGGCGCTCGGCCACCGCGTGCAGCACCTGCACCCCGGCGCCGTGCGCGGCGGCAACCAGCCGGGCGACGTTGCCGAGCGCGCCGGACGAGCGGGCCTCCCGGGCGAGTTCGGGCAGCGCACTCTCCGGCCCGACGACGCCCCGCTGGCACTCGACGGTGAGCAGCGCGGTGGAGGCGGGTTCCAGCAGCCCGGCGAGCCGGTCGT
>NZ_LIQY01000051.1 GCF_001418495.1 Streptomyces pathocidini
GTCACCAGCCGCGCGGAGCTGGTGGATGGCGGCGCCGCCGACCGGGTACGCGAGCAGCTGAACGGCCGGATCACCGCGTTCGTCGGGCACTCCGGGGTCGGCAAGACGACCCTGGTCAACGCGCTGGTCCCGGACCGGCAGCGGGCCACGGGCGTGGTCAACGCGGTGACGGGCCGCGGCCGCCACACCACCACCTCGGCGCTGGCCCTGCCGCTGCCGGGCGGGGACGGCTGGGTCATCGACACCCCGGGCGTGCGGTCGTTCGGACTCAACCACGTGGACCCCTCCCGGGTCATCCACGCCTTCCCCGACCTGGCGCCAGGCGCCGAGGGCTGCCCGCGCGCGTGCAGCCACGACGAGCCGGACTGCGCGCTGGACGTCTGGGCCGCCGAGGGCCACGCGGATCCCGACCGGTTGTACTCGCTGCGGCGGCTGCTCTCCACCCGGGACCGACGCGAGGGAGACTGACGGCTCGCGTTTGCCGGTGCGACACGGAGGCAAGTGCATAATCGCACCGAGCCGATCCGGATCCGACGAATCAGACAGTGGTCGCCGAGGCGGGCCGACTGCGGGAGGCAAACAGATGGCGTGGCTGCTGGTCGTGGTCGCCGGACTTCTGGAGACCGGGTTCGCGGTCTGCCTGAAGCTCTCCCACGGATTCACCCGCCTGTGGCCCACCGTCGCGTTCTGCGCCTTCGCGCTGGGCAGCTTCGGTCTGCTGACCCTGGCCCTGAAGAAGCTGGACGTGGGCCCTGCGTACGCGGTGTGGACCGGCATCGGCGCGGCCGGAACGGCGATCTACGGCATGGTCTTCCTGGGAGACCTGGTCTCCACCCTGAAGATCGTCTCGATCACACTGGTGATCGTGGGCGTGATCGGCCTCCAGCTGTCGGGCTCGGCCCACTGAACCGCCCCTGAGGCCACGCGAGTTCACGCACCGTCAGCATCAGATCCGCCGGCGCTCCGGGCGCCACCACATGGGAGAGCGCCAGCCGCACCGCAGTCTCGCAGACGCGGCCCAGCCGCTCCGCCTCCTCCTGGGGGCACCCCGGCTCCAGCGCCGCCCGCGCGCGGTCGCGGACCAGCCCCAGCAGGTCGGCGGGCGAGAGCGGCGCCGTGTCGGCACGCCGCTGCGCCGGCACATAGGCGGACGGCGGCCCGGCACCCGGCGGCTCCGGAAGCCGCTCGGTCCAGAAGCCGGTGAGCACGGCCCTGAGGAGGGGGCTCGCGCGGGCGCCCCGCACGGTCCAGTCCGCGACGGCCGCCAGCCGGGCACCCGGATCCCCGCCTCCGGCACCCAGAGCGCGGTCCACCCCCGCCAGATAGGTGTCGGCCTCACGGCGTACGAGGGCACGGGCCAGGCCGTCCTTGCTGCCGAACTCGTTGTAGAGCGTCTGCCGGGACACCCTTGCGGCGGCCGCGACATCGACCATCCGTACGGCCGGCCAGGGCCGGCCCGCGAGCGCCGCGAACGCGGCATCCAGCAAGGATTCGCGCGCAGTGGGCACCATCGCCTCCCCGGCCGCGCGAACACGATCCGCCGCGCGGCAGTCGCCGTGTGTCAAGAGAATTGACGGGTCGCCAGGAGGTGTCAATAGACCCGACGGAGCACGATCACACCCGTCCGGACATGATCATGTGGCCCGCCAGAACGGGGATGGATACTGTTCGCACATGGCCGACTTCCACGATGATCTGCGCCTGGCCCATGTACTCGCCGACGCCGCCGACGCCACGACCATGGACCGGTTCAAGGCACTCGACCTCCAGGTCGAGACCAAACCGGACATGACGCCGGTGAGCGAGGCGGACAAGACGGCCGAGGAGCTCATCCGCTCCTCGCTGTCCCGCGCCCGGCCGCGCGACGCCGTGCTCGGCGAGGAGTACGGCAGCGAGGGCACCGGCCCGCGCCGCTGGATCATCGACCCCATCGACGGCACCAAGAACTACGTGCGCGGAGTGCCCGTCTGGGCCACCCTGATCTCCCTGATGGTGCAGGGCGAGGGCGGCTACCAGCCGGTGGTCGGCGTGGTGTCGGCACCGGCGCTCGGGCGGCGCTGGTGGGCGGCGCAGGGCGGCGGCGCGTACACCGGGCGCAGCCTCTCGTACGCGACCCGGATGCGGGTCTCGCAGGTGAACAGGGTCGAGGACGCCTCGTTCGCGTATTCCTCGCTGAGCGGCTGGGAGGAGCAGGGCCGGCTCGACGGGTTCCTCGACCTGACCCGGGACTGCTGGCGGACGCGCGGCTACGGCGACTTCTGGCCGTACATGATGGTCGCCGAGGGCTCGGTGGACATCTGCGCGGAGCCCGAGCTGTCGCTGTGGGACATGGCGGCCAACGCCATCATCGTCCAGGAGGCGGGCGGCGAGTTCACCGACCTCGACGGCGTACGCGGCCCCGGCGGGGCGAACGCGGCGGCCTCCAACGGGCTGCTCCACAACGACCTGTTGGGATATCTGAACCAGCGTTACTGAGGCATCGCCCTTCTCCGCCCGCGCACCCCCCTCCACCACCTCACGCCTCTTGTGGCCTCCGCTCGACGCATGTGAACATGAGAATGCCCGAGCTTGTGAACTCGTGAATCCTTTCACGACGGGATCCGTACGCGGCACCAACCCGCCGCCCCCGCACCCGAATCCGCCAGTCACACGGACCCACGAAAGAGGTGGCCCCTCCATGCTCGTCCGCGACGCCATGAGCACGGTGGTCCTCACCATCGGCCCAGCGCACACGCTCCGTCAGGCGGCCCGGCTGATGTCCGCGCGCCGGGTCGGCGCGGCCGTCGTCCTCGACACCGACACCTGCGGCCTCGGCATCCTCACCGAGCGCGACATCCTCAACTCCCTTGGCGCGGGCCAGGATCCCGACCGGGAGACCGCCCACGCCCACACCACGACCGACGTCGTCTTCGCCGCCCCCTGCTGGACCCTGGAGGAGGCCGCGACGGCCATGACGCGGGGCGGCTTCCGCCATCTGATCGTGCTGGGCGACGGGCCGGACCAGGCGCCGGTCGGCATCGTCTCGGTCCGCGACATCATCGGCTGCTGGATCCGGACACGACGCCTCACCCCAGCGCTCGCGGACCCGGTGGCGGGCTGAGGCATATCGGAGGGGTGCGCGCGCCCAGGGCCGCGCACCCCGCATCCGCCCGCACCGTCACGCCCCCACACTCGCCCCACCCGCGGCTGATGCCGACCTCCGGCACCGGGGGTCATATTGGATTCGATCCAAGTCAAGATGGATGCGAAGACCGTACGCGGTCGGAGCATGCTCATCGCGCTGTTAAGCTGAGGCCATGAGTGACCTGCTGGAACGACTTCGAGGACGCGGCTGGCGGCTCACCGCGCAGCGGCGGGTCGTGGCCGAGGTCCTCGACGGGGACCACGTCCATCTGACCGCGGACGAGGTCCACGCCCGCGCGGCCGAGCGCCTGCCCGAGATCTCGCGCGCGACCGTCTACAACACCCTGGGCGAGCTCGTCTCGCTCGGCGAGGTGCTGGAGGTCAGCACCGACCGCCGCGCGATGCGGTACGACCCCAACGCCCACCACCCCCACCAGCACCTGGTGTGCGCGAAGTGCGGCACCGTCCGCGACGTCCACCCGGCCGGCGACCCGCTCGCCGACCTCCCGGACAACGAGCGCTTCGGCTTCACCGTCTCCGACGTCGAGGTCACCTACCGCGGCATCTGCCCGAACTGCGCCTGACGCCCGAACCGCACCTGACGGCCTTCCGGCACCCGCCTCCCGTCGCGGCAGCGGACGCCTCCCCACCCCCTTCACGGATCTGGCGACCCGTCATACCGTTTACGGGCCACAGCAGAGCCGCACGCAACCCCGTACCCCAAGATCCGCACCCAGGCGCCCGGCCGGTCCTGCTCGTGTCCGTACATGCCGAAGGCCCGGATCCTTATCAGGAACCGGGCCTTCGTTCTCGTAGCGGGGACAGGATTTGAACCTGCGACCTCTGGGTTATGAGCCCAGCGAGCTACCGAGCTGCTCCACCCCGCGTCGGTGAACCCAACCTTAGCCGCACCTCGACGACCAGCGCAAATCCGCCGGAGGCCCCCTCCGCCCCGGCAGATCCGCGCCGGACGCCGCGGTACTACGCGGTGAGCTCCTGCTGGAGCGCGTCGCGGAGCCGGGCCGCCCGCTCCGCGACCTCGGCCGGGCCGAAGTCGACCGCCTGCGAGCACCAGTGCTGCGCCTCGGCGAGGTCGCCGCGGCGCGCGGACAGCAGCGCCAGCCGGAGCGCTGCCCTGCCGTGCCCCGCCGAGGCCGCGCGCGTCCACCACAGCGCCGCCTCCGGCTCGCTGCCCTCGCGCGCGAGCAGCAGGCCGAGGTTGAAGGCCCCGTTGCGGCTGCCGGCCTCGGCGGCCGTGCGGTACCAGCGCCCGGCCTCGGCCACATCGCCGCGGAACGCCGCGATCATCCCGCAGCGGACCTGGGCGCGCCGGTGCCCCTGCTCGGCCGCCCGCACGTACCACTCCTCGCACTCCGTGGTCCCGCCGTCACCCTCCTCGGGCCGCTCCCGGCGCTCCAGCAGCGCGCCGAGGCGGAAGGCGCCCTCCGGACTGCCGCCGCCCGCGGCGCAGCGCAGATGGCGCTCCGCGGTCCGCTCGTCGCCTTCCCTGAGGAGGGCGATCGCGACCTGGAGCGCGGCCTCGGTGTGCCCGGCCGCGGCCGCCCGCTCGTACCACTGCCGGGCCGAGCGCTCGTCGTCCCGGCCCGCGTACAGGATCCCGAGGTTGAAGGCGGCGTCGACGCTGCCCGCCTCCGCGGCCTTGGAGAACCAGGGTTCGGCCCCGGCCGAGTCGCCGCGCTGGAGCAGCAGGACGGCCAGTGCGTTCGCGGCCTCGCGGTGGCCGGCGTAGGCGGCGCGGCGGTACCACTGCTCGGCCTGGGACGTGCGCTCCTGCCCCGCGCACAACAGGCCCAGGTTGTAGGCGCCGTTGACATCCCCGGCGTCGAGCGCGGCGCGGTACCACCGCTCGGCGGTCTGCGGTTCGCCGCGGTCGGCGTGCAGCGCGCCCAGGGCGTTGGCGGCGTTGCCGTCGCCGTCCTGGGCGGCCCGGCGCCACCAGATGGCGGCGCTGTCGGTGTCGCCCGCGTCACGCAGCAGGAATCCGAGCGCGCAGGCGGCGCGCGACTCCCCGTCCTTGGCCGCGGTCAGGTACCAGCGCCCGGCCTCCTGGGGCTCGCCCCGCTCCTCCAGGAGCGTGCCCAAGTGCAGGGCGGCGCGCCGGTGTCCGCGCGCCGCGGCCTGCCGGTACCACTGCTCGGCCTCGTCCGCCGCGGTGCGGCGGTCCGCGTCCGAAGGCACGTCAGGAGCCGTTCCGGGCGCGCCCAGGAGGGGCCCGGCCGCCAGGAGGGATCCGTCCCCTTCGAGGTCCGCCGCGCCCCTGGGGCCCGCGCCCGGCCCGAAGCGGCCCGACTCGCGCCGGTGGGGCGCCCGCTGGTCCAGGATCCGGGCGAGGCGGTACGCGGCCTCTCGGTGCCCCTGCTCGGCCGCGGCCCGGAACCAGCACTCGGAGCCGACGTCGCTGCGGTGCTCCAGCAGGTCGGCGAGCGCGTACGCGCCGAGGGCGTGGCCGGACTCGGCCGACTGCCGCAGCCAGTACTCGGCGGCGGGTTCGTCACCGCGTTCGCGGTAGTGGCGGCCCAGGGCGTGCGAGGCGGCCGCGGACCCGGCCACGGCGGCGATCCGCCACCAGCCGGCGGCCTCGTCCGGGTATCCCCGCTGGTGCAGCAGCACGCCGAGGTTGTTGGCCGCGGCGCGGTCGCCCGCCCCCGTTGCCGCGCGTAGATACGGCTCGGCGGCGTCGAGGTCACCGCGGCGCAGCAGCAGGGCGCCGAGGACGCTCATCGACTCGGCGCTCCCCGCCTCGGCGGCCTGGCGGTGGCGCGCCTCCTCCTCGGCCTGCGCGGTGGCCGTGGTGGTGTCGGTCGCCGGGTCGATGCCCGCGTCGGCGAATCCGGCGTCCAGCGCGTCGGCAGCGGAGTCGCCGACGGTACGGCCGGTGGTCTCCGCGCAGCTGTCAGCGGTGTACGGCGCGTCAAGGACCCGCCGTACACCTGGCGCGTCCATAAACCGGTCTGTTTCCAACAGAATTGCCTTGTCCCCCATGAGGGCCATCGTCGCACCACCTGCAACCCGCGTACACCTGGTATACCCCAGCCAGTGAAGTCACTTCGGCGTTTTGTCGACTTCCCGACACGGCGACTCGCCAAACTCCGGAAACGCGGTATCCCCCACACAAGCGAAGGACCCGGAGTCTGTTGACTCCGGGTCCTTCGGTGGTAGCGGGGACAGGATTTGAACCTGCGACCTCTGGGTTATGAGCCCAGCGAGCTACCGAGCTGCTCCACCCCGCGTCGTTGTGCGGTAACCGTACCACGACGCGAGGTGGCGCCCGTTCAGGTGCCCTGGCCCTGCCCCTCCCCCGCCTTCCCGTCGCCCTTCTGGCCGTTCTTCTGGCCGCTCTTCGCCTTCGCCTCGGCGTCAGCCGCCCGCTGGAGCGCCGCCTCGAGGTCCTCCTGGGCCTTGCCGTACGCGGTCCAGTCCTGCTCCTGGAGCGCCTTCTGGCCCGCCTCGAACGCCTTTTGGGCGTCGTCCAGCGCCTCACGCACCGTCGGGTCGGCGGACGGCGGCTGCTCGGTCTTGCCCCCGGTGGGAGGTTCGGCCGGCTCCTCGCCCGGTTCGCTCGGCGCCTGCTCGCCGAAGACCTCGTCGAGCGCCTCCCCGAGGGTGTTCCGGAACGCGGTCTGGTCGTTGTACGAGACCAGGACCTTCCTCAGGAGCGGGTAGTTGGTGCCCGCGCCGCGGACGTAGACCGGCTCCACATAGAGCAGGCCTCCGTTGAGCGGGACCGTGAGCAGGTTGCCGTACTCGACCTCCGAGTCGCCTCGCTTGAGGATGTTGATCTCGTTGGCGATGTCGGTGTCGGAGTTGAACTTGCTCTGCACCTGCTGCGGTCCGGACACCGTGGTGTTGGACGGCAGCTTCAGGATTCTGATCTTGCCGTAGTCCGGACTCTTGGCGTCCGCGTCCACCGCCATGAAGGCGCCCAGGTTCTCCCGCCCCTTCGGGGTGAAGGTCGTCGACAGCGAGAACTTCTGCGCCTGCTGGTCCGGCATCTTCATGCTGAGGTAGTACGGCGGAACGGCGTTGCCCGACTTGTTCGTCGGGTCGTCCGGCACCTGCCACACCTCACTGCCGCTGTAGAACTGCACGGAGTTGGTGACGTGGTAGCGCGTCAGCAGCTCCCGCTGCACCTTGAACAGGTCCTGCGGGTAGCGCAGGTGCTGCATCAGGTCGGGGTCGATCGAGCTCTTCGGCTTCACGGTGCCCGGGAACGCCTTCTCCCAGGTCTTGAGGACCGGGTCGTCGGTGTCCCACTCGTAGAGCTTGACCGAGCCGTCGTAGGCGTCCACGGTCGCCTTGACCGAGTTGCGGATGTAGTTGACCTGGTTCTGCTGCGCGACCACGGCCCGCTGGCCGTCGGTCAGCGAGTCGGCCGTCGTGTCCCCCAGCGTCGTACGGGAGGAGTACGGGTATCCGTTGGAGGTGGTGTAGGCGTCCACGATCCACTGGACCCGGCCGTCCACGACCGCCGGGTAGGCGTCGCCGTCAATGGTCAGCCACGGCGCCACCGACTCGACCCGCTCCTTGGGCGTGCGGTTGTACAGGATCCGCGAGCCCTCGCCGATCGCCCCGGAGTACAGGATCTGCGGCTCGCTGAACGCCACCGCGTACGCCGCCCGGTTCACCGGGTTCGACAGGTCGACGCCGCTCTTGCCGGTGTAGCTGTAGAGCTTCTCGCCACTGGCGTCGGAGTAGTCGAGCTCCTTCTGCGGGCCGCCGACGATCGAGTACTGCGAGGTCTTCTCGCCGTAGTAGATCCGCTGCTCGTACGTCCCCAGGTCGCCCTTGGCCGGCAGGTCGGACTCCGTGAAGTCCGGCGCACCGCCCGACTTGGTCTCCGTGCCCTTCGCGGTCACCACGCCATAGCCGTGGGTGTACTTGAAGTGGTCGTTGATCCAGTTGCGCTCGGGGATGCCGTTGATGTTCAGCTCGCGCAGACCGATGACGGTGTCCTGCTCCTTGCCGTCCTTGGTGTAGCGGTCCACGTCGAGGGTGGCGGGGAAGCCGTAGTAGCCGCGGACCTGCTGGAGCTGCTGGAAGGTCGGCGAGACCACGTTCGGGTCGAGCAGGCGCATGCTCGCCGTGGTGTCCGCGTCGGCGCGCAGCTTCTTGTTGTCCTTGGTCCGGCTGACCCCGGAGTAGTCCGAGACCTTCGCGCCGTCGATCCCGTACGCCTGGCGCGTGGCGTCGATGTTCTTCTGGATGTACTCCGCTTCCTTGGCCTGCTCGTTGGGCTGGACCTGGAACTTCTGCACGATCGCCGGGTAGAGCCCGCCGATGAGGATCGCCGAGAGCACCATGAGGCCGAAGCCGATGACCGGCAGCTGCCACGTGCGCCGCCAGAGGGTCGCGAAGAACAGCAGCGCGCAGATGACCGCGATGCAGAAGAGGATCGTCTTGGCCGGCAGATAGGCGTTGGCGTCGACGTACTTCAGCCCGGTCCAGTTGTCCGTCGACTTCAGGTCACTGGACTTCACGGCCAGGCCGTACCGGTCGAGCCAGTACGCGACGGCCTTCAGGGCCACGAAGATGCCGAGCAGCACCGAGAGATGGCCGGTGGCCGCGGCGGTGGCACGCGCGCCGGGGCTCGTGATCCGCAGCCCTCCGTAGAGGTAGTGCACGAGCGCCGCCGCGATCAGGCTCAGCACGGCCGCCGCGAAGCCGAAGCCCAGCAGGAAGCGGTACCAGGGCAGGTCGAAGGCGTAGAAGGACACGTCCTTGTCGAACTGCGCGTCCTTGGTGCCGAACGGCACGCCGTTGATCCACAGCAGCCACGTGCGCCACTGGCCGGAGGCCGAGGCGCCCGCGACGAGGCCGACCAGCGCCGTGACCCCGAGCAGCACCCACTTCTTGTACGGCGCGATGCTCATCCGGTAGCGGTCGAGGCTCTGCTGCTCGACGGACATCGCGCTGAGCGGCGGGCGCAGCTTGTGGGCCAGCCAGACGTTGAGGCCCACGGCGAGGGCCATCAGCAGCCCGAATACGAAGAACAGGCCGATCTTGGTCCACAGGGTGGTCGTGAAGACCGAGGAGTAGTCGACCGAGCGGTACCAGAGCCAGTCCGTCCAGAACCCCGCAAACATCAGGAAGAGCATGGCGAGCACCGCCAGCACACCCAGGGTCGTCAACAGGGTCCGGACCCGCCGGGACGACGGGCCGACTCTCATCCGCGGCCCGGTCGGGCCTCCGCCGCGGTCCGGCATCTGGAAAGCCAAGGTGCGCACCTTTTCAAGTCGTATGAGCGGGCCCCGCGATAGTAGGGCCCACTCATGCAACTTACTGAGGCTTTACTCAGTTCCCGGTTCCGGTCACGAAGGGGGCAAGATACTGAACATGTCCAATGTCTCCCCCGGCAGCACGCCGATGGCCGCCAGCCCGCTCACCCGCGCCGTGCTCGAGATCGACGAGTACGCCGCCGGGCTCGGCTGGGACCAGCCGGCCCGCCTCTTCGCCCTTGTCGACACCGATCAACTGCGCGCCCAGGAGCCCGGGCTCGCCGAGCAGCTCGGCATCGACAACGGCACGGAAACCGCCCTGACGCCGGTGGAGCAGGACGAACTGCCCGCGGGCATCCCGCTCGACGAGTTCCTCGCCACAATCGCCTGGCCCGACGCGGTCGTGGGCTGCGCGCTGACCGTGGAGCGGCTGATGCTGCCGCCGTCCGCCGAGGCCTCGGCGCCCAAGGGCGTGGACGAGGAGCAGCTGGCGAAGTGGGTGGCCGCCCACCCCGAGCGCCAGGAGGTCCGGATGACGGTGGCCGTGCTGCGGGACGGAGCGCGCGAGACGGCGCTGCGGCTCCGCGAGAAGGACTCCCCGACCGAGGTCGTCACCGGCTCGGATCTGGTGCCGGGCCTCGCGGAGGCACTCGCCACGACCTTCGAGGGCTGAGCCGGCCCCGCCCGGTCCGGATGGTCTTCGGGCCGGGCGGTCCCGGCTTCCGGGCCGAGCAGCCTGCGGACCGAGCGGCCTGCGGGGCCTCTCCTGGGCCGGGCTCAGCCCTTCGTGCAGCGCGGCAGATCCGCGGTGTCGCCGTCGCGGATGTCCTCCAGGACGTTCACCGCTTCGTCCATGGTGCCGACCTTCACGAGGGTCAGCCCGCTCGGCACGTCCTTGGCGGCGTCGGCGCAGTTGTCCGCGGGGGTCAGGAAGTACTGGGCGCCCCGATCGCGAGCCCCGACCGTCTTCATCTGGATGCCGCCGATCGCGCCGACCTTGCCGTCGTCGTCGATCGTTCCGGTGCCCGCGATGAATTTCCCGCCGGTCAGGTCGCCCGGGGTCAGCTTGTCGACGATCCCGAGGGCGAACATCAGCCCGGCGCTCGGGCCGCCCACGTCGGCCAGCTTGATGTCGATCCTGAACGGGAACGTGTGGTCGGTGCCGGCCTGGATACCGACGATCGCCCGGTCGTTGTCAGGCGCCTTCTTGGTGGTGACCGAGACCGACTCGCGCGTTCCCGGCTCCGGCTTGCCGGCCTTCTCGGCCGCGGCGGCCGCCTTGGCCGGGACGATGGTGAACTCCACCGGCTCCCCCGGCTCGTGCTCCGTGACCAGCTTGGCCACGTCGCCCGGCGCGCGGACCGGCTTGCCGTCCACGGCCTTGATCACGTCCCCGGCGTGCAGCAGCCCCTGGGCCGGGCTGTCCTTCACCACGGAGGCCACCACCACGCGCGCGGAGACCGGGATTCCCAGCTCCTTCATGGCCGCGACCTTGGCGCTCTCCTGGGACTGGCTGAACTCCTCCGCGTTCTCCTGGCTGGCCTGCTCGGCGGTCTGGCCGTCCGGGTAGAGCGTGTTGTGGGGAACCACGGCGTCGTCGTGTGCGAGCCAACCCACGACCGCCTCGACCAGGTTCATCCGGTAGTCGGCCCCGGTCACCCGCACCGTCGTCATGTTGAGGTGGCCGGTCGTCGGGTAGGTCTTGCGGCCCGAGATCTGCAGCACCGGGGAGCCGCCGTGCTCGCCGAGCGTGTTCACGGTCGGACCGGGCGACATCTCCGAGTACGGGACCGGGATCAGCAGGCCCGCGCACACCAGCGTGATGAGCATCAGGGTGGAGGCGAGCATCGTCGCGGTGCGGCGTGGCATATGAACGACAGTACGGGAAGGGTCCGACAGTGCGCCTCGGGGGCCGGAACGCCAAGATCCGGGCCGGCGCGGGTCGGTCCCGTCGCCGCGTCGCGGGCTCAGGCCGCCGCGTCGGAGTCCGGCGCGGGCGCTGTGCCCGCGGGGGCCGGTTCGGGGTTCGCGCTGGAACGTTCCATCGCCTCACGGAAGCGCTCGTACCCCGCCAGTTCCGCGACGTCGCCGACCTTGCGATGCCGCGCGGCCCAGCGCGCCCACACCGCGGCGACGACGGCCGCGACCACCGGAATCAGCAACCAAGCGAGCGCCGCCATACCGGCCTCCCGACCCCACGTTCACTGCAACGAAAACCGCAACTGACTGATCAGCAGATTAACCATCCGCCGGATCAACGTTCGCCGCGGGGGCCTGGTTACGCAACCGGAGAAGGTCGTTCAGTGAGCTGTCCGGGTCGACAGGTCGGCACCCTCGGCAGCACCTGTCCGTCGGCTCCTCAGCATGCCCCTGCCCACCCGTCGCCCGACCACCGCCCCTCAACGACGCCGCTACGCGCCGACCCACTCGTTATGCCCGTCCGCGAACACCTGATGCTTCCAGATCGGAACTTCTGCCTTGAGGTCGTCGATCAGTCGGCGGCAGGCGGCGAACGCCTCTGCCCGGTGCGGGCACGAGACGGCCGCGATCACGGCGATGTCCCCCACCGACAGGTCGCCGACCCGGTGCACCGCGGCCATGGCACGTACGGGGAAGTCGGCGGCGACCTTTTCGGCCACGCGCCGAAGTTCGGCTTCGGCGATCGGATGCGAGGAGTAGCCGAGGGCCGTGACGTCGGACCCGCCGTCGTGGTCGCGTACGGTGCCGACGAACAGGGCCGTGCCGCCCGCGGAGCGGTCGCCGACGGCCGTGAACACCTCGTCCAGGGACAGCGGGGTGTCGCGGATCGCGAGGAGCCGGATCGGATCGGCCGCCGCGGCCTCGCCGGGGTGGTCGTACGTGCGCGCCATGGCGCCCATCGTGCCGTACGGGATGGCGTTACGGAATCCCGTATGACGGAATCGGTTTTCCGGATCCGTCATGCAAGGGGGTGTCCTACGCTCGGCGGCGGGCCTTGCGTGCCCTTCTGACCAGGGCCGCCGTGCCCACCAGGGCCACGGTCGCGCCCGCTGCACCGAGGGTCGTCGCGTCCTTGCGGCCGAGGCGGCGGCCCGCGACCGTGTGACGGCCCGAGACCTCCTCCAGCAGCGCCTCGAGGACCTCCTCGTTGGTCCACCCTGGACGCCAGCCCGCGTCGTGCAGCCGACTGCCGCTGACCACCCACGGGTACATCGTGTAGGCCAGGTCGCCCGCCGGGGACGGGGTGAGGCCCAGCCTGTGGAGCCGGGACGCGGCGCCGAGGGCGACGGCGGAGGGCAGTTCCATGCGGCGGATGCCGCTCAGCTCCTCGACCTCCTCCTGCTCGAGCCAGCCGTCGCAGCCGACCGCCAGCTCGCCGTCGACCTTCTCCAGCGCCGCGTACTCCAGGGCGCTGACCAGGTCCTCGACGTGGCAGAACTGCCAGACCGGGCGGGACCCCGCGACCACCAGCAGGCGGGGGGACTCGAAGTAGCGGGTGAGGGCGGTGTCAGTACCGCCCACCAGGATGGCGGGCCTTACCACCGTGACATTGAGGCCGGGGTGGGCGCGGGGAGCGCGGCGGCCGAGCCGCTCGATCTCCAGCAGGTCGCCGACGCCGGTGGCCTCCGCCGTCGCGCGCGGCTCCGCGTCCTCGGCGAGCGGCACGTCGTTGTCGGGCAGCGCGCCGTAGACCATGGCCGAGGTGCACAGCACGACCCGGCGCACCCCCGCTGCCGCGGCCGCGGTCAGCACGGTCTGGGTGCCGCGCACGTTGTACGCGGTCCGGGCCGCGGAGTCGGTCTCCAGGTCGAGGTCGATCGCGAGATGGACAACGACGTCGGCGCCGCGGAGCTTCTCGGCGATGGCCGGATCGCGTACATCCAGCAGGTGCCACTGCGCGTCGGAGACCTCGCCCCGGCGCTCGTCGATGGCCACGACCTGCTTGATCTCCTCCGACTCGGCAAGCCTGCGGGTGAGCAGGTCACCGATTCCGGTGGCGGCGCCGGTGACCGCGACGATGGGGCGTCGGCCTCCCGCCGCGGCACCGTTTCGCGCTGCGCGAACTTCTCGGTCTGGGGAACTCACCGGGCGTCTCCAGCGGTTGTCTTCAGTACGTACACGTGGCTTACGCGTACGTGCCAGGTGGCGTCCATCCTGCCGCAGGCTCCCGGGAAGCCAAGCACCGAGCCTGGAAGGCCGGCCGGGTGTCTACGCTGGGTTGTGATGTCGGGCATTCGCCGCCGGCCCCAGCCGGCGGCCCGAGGAGCCGAGGAAACCCGTGAGTGACACCCCATTCGGATTCGGCCTTCCGCCGGAGGAGCCGGAGGACGGCGACGACGGCAAGAAGAAGGGTGGCCAGGGCGGCCATCAGGGCCCCGCGAATCCGTTCGGGTTCGGCGGGGGCAGCGGCGGCGAGAACCCGTTCGCCGCGCTGTTCGGCTCCCTGAACCCGAACGACCTGGGCGCCGCCTTCCAGCAGCTCGGGCAGATGCTCTCCTACGAGGGCGGCCCGGTGAACTGGGACATGGCCAAGGACATCGCACGGCAGACCGTCGCCCAGGGCACCTCCGACGGCACCAAGGACGCGAGCGTCGCGCCGGGCGAGCGAGGAGCCGTCGAAGAGGCCGTGCGGCTGGCGGACCTGTGGCTGGACGGCGTCACGTCGCTGCCGTCCGGCTCGGCCTCGGCGGTCGCGTGGAGCCGCGCCGAGTGGGTCGAGGCCACCCTGCCGGTGTGGAAGGACCTCGTGGACCCGGTCGCCGAGCGCGTGGGCGCCGCCATGGGCGATGTGCTGCCCGAGGAGATGCAGGCCATGGCCGGCCCGCTGCTCGGGATGATGCGGTCCATGGGCGGCGCGATGTTCGGCACCCAGATCGGCCAGGCCGTCGGCGTACTCGCGGGCGAGGTGGTCGGCTCGACCGACATCGGGCTGCCGCTCGGCCCGGCGGGCAGGGCGGCGCTGCTGCCGCTCAACGTCGAGGCTTTCGGCAAAGGCCTGGGCGTGCCCCAGGAAGAGGTGCGGCTATACCTCGCCCTGCGGGAGGCCGCCCACCAGCGGCTCTTCGCCCACGTGCCGTGGCTGCGCTCGCACCTGTTCGGCGCGGTCGAGGGCTACGCGCGCGGCATCAAGGTCGACACCGCGAAACTGGAGGACGCCGTCGGCCAGCTCGACCCCACGCACCCGGAGCAGCTCCAGGAAGCGCTCCAGCAGGGCATGTTCCAGCCCGAGGACACCCCGGAGCAGAAGGCGGCCCTGGCTCGCCTGGAGACCGCGCTCGCGCTCGTGGAGGGCTGGGTCGACGCTGTGGTGCACGCCGCTGCGGCGCCGCACCTGCCCTCGGCTGACCGGCTGCGCGAGACGCTGCGGCGGCGCCGCGCGAGCGGCGGCCCGGCCGAGCAGACCTTCGCCACGCTGATCGGCCTGGAGCTGCGCCCCAGGCGCCTGCGGGACGCCTCGCGACTGTGGGCCTCGCTGGCCGACGCGCGCGGGCTCGACGGGCGGGACGCCCTGTGGGCGCACCCGGACATGCTGCCGACGGCCCAGGACCTGGACGACCCGGACGGCTTCGTCCACCGCGAGCAGCTGGACTTCACCGAGCTGGACAAGATGCTCGGCGAGGCCGCGAGCGGCACCGGGGACAAGCCCAAGGAGCAGAGGCCGAGCCTGGAGAAGGAAGAGGGCCAGGACAAAAACGGCGGCGAACGCGACAGCGACGAGTGAGCGGCCTGCACGAGGACGCGGCGCGGGTCCTCAAGGAGTGGCACGCCCCGAACGCCGAGCAGGAACGGTTGCGCCTGGCGTACGACGACCACCTGGCCGCGCATCCCGACGGGATGTGGCGGTCCTGCCCGGGCGCCCACGTCACGGCCAGCGCCCTGGTCGTGGACCCGGCGACCGGGCGCGTACTGCTGACCCTGCACCGGAAGCTCCGGATGTGGCTCCAGATGGGCGGCCACTGCGAGCCGGAGGACGCCACCCTGGCCGGGGCCGCCCTACGGGAGGCGACGGAGGAGTCCGGCATCCCGGGCCTGTCCCTGCTGCCGGATGGCCCGGTGCGCCTGGACCGCCACCACACCCCCTGTGCCTGGCATTTGGACGTGCAGTACGCGGCGCTCGCGCCCGGCGGCGCGGTGGCGGCGATCAGCGACGAGTCCCTGGACCTGCGCTGGTTCGCGTACGACGAGGTGGCGGCGGTGGCGGACGAGTCCGTCGTACGGCTGGTGGACCGGACGCGCGCCCTGCTCTGAGACATCGGGGGCGGGCAAGCCTCCGGGGCTGTCCCACCCGGCCGCTGTCGGCGCGGGGCTTCTGCCGGGCGCGGGCTACTCGTGGCGGGCGGCGGGCAGATGGGGCAGCCGGTCGGCCGACACCACGCCCTCGAGGTACCCGCGGGCCCGTTCGGTCCGCGGGTAGGCCTCCAGGAGTTCCCAGAAGCGGGGCCCGTGCCCGGGCACCAGCAGATGCGCCAACTCGTGGACGAGGACGTAGTCGATGACGTACTCGGGCATGCCCTGAAGGCGGTGCGACAGGCGGATGCTGCCCTCCGCGGGGGTGCAGGAGCCCCAGCGGGTGTTCTGGTTGGTGACCCAGCGGACGGCGCTCGGACGGGCCCGGCCGTTCAGATACTGGTCGGACAGCTGCTCGGCCCGCTGGGCCAGTTCGCTGTCGCCCAGCATCCGCTTGCTCTCCTGCGCCGCGAGCTTGTCGAGCATCACGGTCACCCAGCGCTGCTCCTCGGCCTCGGACATACGGGCCGGAATCAGGACAACGGTGCGGTCGCCCTCACGGTACGCGGAGACCGTTCTGCGCCGCCGAGCGCTCCTTCTGACCTCGACCGCGCTCGTCCCCGAACCTCGGTTGGGCTGACTTGACGCGCGGCGCTGCGGGCCGGCGGCGCGATGCAGTGGGTCGGCGGGCACGCCCCGACGTTACCCGCTGGGGGTGGGGGAAGTCCCGCCTCCTCGTGGGGTGTGCACCATTTGAATGACTAATGCGTCCCCCTGTGGACAGCTTTCGACGCCGAATACGCGGCGCGAGCATGCTGGAGGCCGGTCGGATCGATCGATGGGGGGACGGACATGCATCCGATGCTCAAGCCGGCGCTGCGGCGGGCCTGGCGCGACCGGCAGACCGTGCAGTTCGGGGTGGCGGGCGCGCACGCGGTGGTGCTCGGCCCGGTGGACACCGCCACCGGCAGCTTTCTCACGCTCCTCGACGGCACCCGCGGGCTGCCGCTCTTACGCAGGGAGGCCGCGGCGATGGGGCTCCCGCCAGGACAGGTGGACGAGCTGGTGGACCGGCTCGGCGCGGCCGGACTGCTGGAGGACGCCACGGCGGCGGACAGGCCGAGGGCTGAACCAGCGCAGCCGCGCGGCAGTTGGGACCGGTTGCGGCCGGACCTGGCCTCGCTGTCCGTGGTGCATCCGGAGCCGGACGCGGCTGCCCGGCAGTTGGCGGCGCGGGCGGGCGCCCGCGTCCAGGTGCGCGGCCTGGGCCGGGTCGGCGCGGCCGTCGCCGCCGTGCTCTCCGCGTCCGGGGTCGGGCAGGTGGACGTGCGGGACGGCGGATGCGTCGAGCCATGGGACGCCGGTCCGCCGGGGCTGCCACCGGAGTCCGTCGGCGAGCGGAGGAGCCTGGCCGCGCAGCGCGTCGTGCGGGCCGCCGCTCCCGTTCCGCCTCCGCGGCGGCGGGCGGCCCCGGGCAGGGCGACCGTGGCGGCGGAACCGGCAACGGCGCTCGTGGTGTTGGCGCCCCGCGACGGGCTCGCGGCATACGCTCCCGATCCGGATGTCACCGCGGAGTTGATCGCCGCGGGCACCCCGCATCTCTACGCAGGAGTGATCGAGGGGACGGGGGTGGTGGGGCCGCTGGTCCTGCCGGGCGAGTCGGCGTGTGCGGGCTGCCTGGCACTGGAGCGGGCCGAACGCGAACCCGCCTGGCCGCGGATGCTGGCCCAGTGGCGCTCGGGTCGCGGGAATTCGGGCGCCCTGGCGTGCGACACGTCGCTGGCCACGGTGGTCGCCGGGCTCGCGGCCTCGCATGCCCTGACCTTCCTCGAGGGGCGGGTTCCGGCCAGTGCCGGGGCGCGGCTGGAGTTCGCGCTGCCGGACCTCGCCTGGGAGCCCCGGCAGGTCGTGCCCCACCCGGACTGCGGCTGCGGCGCCGCTCCACGCACCGAGGTGCCGGAGAGTGCGGAACTCGCCGAGCCTCCCGAGGTCCCGGAAGTCTCCGAGCTGCCCGAGGACTCCGGCGGGTCCGAGGTCGGCGGACTCGCGGCGGGGAATCCCCCTCTGGAGAGGACGGAGGGCACGGGACAATGACCGAGCAGGCCGCCCGTCTGCGGCGCGGCACCGGGGGTAGCCCTCCTGGTGAGGCAGTGGAGTTGGAGGCGCGAATGTCGGATCTTCCCCGCAAGGCGGTCACGCGTACCGCCAAGTTGGCCGCGCTGCCACTGGGGTTCGCCGGGCGGGTCACCTGGGGGCTCGGCAAGCGGATCGGCGGCCGGCCGGCGGAGCTGGTCGCCAAGGAGCTCCAACAGCGCACCGCCGAGCAGCTGTTCAAAGTGCTGGGCGAGCTCAAGGGCGGCGCGATGAAATTCGGGCAGGCGCTGTCGGTGTTCGAGTCAGCGCTGCCGGAGGAAGTGGCGGGCCCGTACCGCGCCGCGCTGACCAAGCTTCAGGAGGCGGCGCCACCGATGCCGACGCGGACGGTGCACGCCGTTCTGGAGCAGCGGCTCGGGGAGGACTGGCACCAGCTGTTCGAGGAGTTCGAGGACAAGCCGTCGGCGGCGGCCTCGATCGGACAGGTGCACCGCGCGGTGTGGCACGACGGGCGGGAGGTGGCCGTCAAGGTGCAGTACCCGGGCGCGGGCGCGGCACTGCTGTCCGACCTCGCCCAGCTGGGGCGGTTCGCGCGCCTGCTGGGGCCGCTGATCCCCGGGATGGACATCAAGCCGCTCATCGGCGAGTTGCGCGACCGGGTGTCGGAGGAACTGGACTACGCGCTGGAGGCGCAGGCGCAGCGGGCCCATGCGGCGGAGTTCGCGGACGACCCCGATGTGGTGGTGCCCGACGTGGTGCACCAGAGCGACCAGGTACTCGTCACCGAGTGGATGGAGGGCGTGCCGCTCTCCGAGGTGATCGCGCAGGGCGGGCAGGCGGAGCGGGACCGGGTCGGGCAGTTGCTGGCCCGGTTCCTCTTCTCCGGCACGGCGCGCACCGGTCTGCTGCACGCGGATCCGCACCCGGGCAACTTCCGGCTCCTGGTGGGCGACTCCCCCGACGGGCCGCCGGAGAACTGGCGGTTGGGGGTGCTGGACTTCGGAACGGTCGACCGGCTGCCCGGTGGTCTGCCACCCACGATCGGCAGCGCGCTGCGGATGTCGCTCGACGGCGACGCGGAGGCGGTCTACGCGATGCTGTGCGAGGAGGGGTTCGTCAAGCCGACGATCGAGCTGGATCCGGAGGCGGTGCTGGACTACCTGCTGCCGATCATCGAGCCGGCCCAGGTCGAGGAGTTCACCTTCACCCGGAGCTGGATGCGCACGCAGGCGGGGCGGATCGCCGACCCCCGCTCGCCCGCGTACCAGTTGGGCAGACAGCTCAACCTGCCGCCGGCCTATCTGCTGATCCACCGGGTGACGCTGAGCACGATCGGCGTGCTGTGCCAGTTGGGCGCCAACGTCCGGCTGCGCGACGAACTCTCCGACTGGCTGCCAGGGTTCGCGCTCGAGGAGCCGGACGGTGCGGCGGGCGAGGAGGTGCAGGCGGAGGACGGGACCGCGGCGGGCGCCTGACCGCGCCCGGGCGGGGCTCACCGCCTCGCCGCGCTGACCCTATATATCGAGCTCACCCTATGCAGCGAGCTCACCGCTTGATCGCGCTCACCACCAGGACGAGTCGAGCCGCCCCTCGATGGCGCGGAGGTTGTCGCGGGCGCAGCTGTCGCAGAAGTAGACGCGGTGACCGTTCTCCACGGAGCAGGTCCAGGTCACGGGCGGGGTCGGGCCGGCTGTGGCGGCACCGCAGCGGCCGCAGGTCACGACCGGGTTCTCGGCACCCTGCTGGGCGGGGTGATGAGTCTGTTGTTCCACCTGTCGACGATATCTCCGCGCAGCCGGTTGGACGGGGTGCAACGCACCGCGGGACCGGTTCGGTGAACCGGTCCCGCAGTGTTGGGAGCAGGCGCGTTGCCTCACGCGCCGGTGGGCCGAGGGGTCACTGCATCACGGCCATGGCCAGGGCGCGGCGGGCGCGCAGCGAGGCGCGCTCGGCGCGACGCTGCAGACGCCGGGCGGCGGCCAGGCGCATGGCCCTGCGTTCGGACTCGGCCTCTTGCAGACGTTGCTGCATATGAGCCCGGGCCAGGGCTTCTGGGATGAGTTGCATCTCGCGGTTCCTGTTCTGGCGCGAGGTGTTCGCACCGGAGGAGTCGTGTTCGGGCGTGCGTCGAGCGGCGGGCTCGCGGGTGGACGGATTCATCGTCGGGACCTGCTTCTTGGGGTCGTGCGTGTGAGGGCGGTCGATCGTTCCTGCGCCGGTCATGCCGCGACCGGGTTCTTCCGCGGACGGCCGCGCGGCCGCTTGCGCGGCACGACGACGCCCTGGACGAACAGTTCGCCTCCCCAGACGCCCCACGGCTCGCGGCGGTCCTTGGCGCCCGCGAGACAGGCCTCGCGCAGCGGACAGGTCTGGCAGAGCGACTTGGCGTACTCGACATCGGCCGGGGACTCGGCGAAGAAGACTTCGGGGTCGTACGAACGGCAGGGGACGAGCTCGCCGAGGCGCTCGATCTCGTCGTCGAGCACGGTGAGCTGGGTCAGTTGACTCAAGGGGACCTCCGGTGAGCCGGGCGGGGGGATCGCAGGGTCGTGCGATACGGACGGGGCGTGCGCTGAGCTGGGCACGGTCGGTGTCTTCCTCGTCTGTTCGGGTCCGGCCTGGTGGGCCGGGGCTTCGGTCGGTACCGGGCGCTCCCCTTCTGCCGCCCGATGGGGCAACGAAAAGGGCCGCGGATCCCGGTTGGGGTTCCGCGGCCCTGGAAGGTGCCGACCTGATCTCGCGATCAGGCTGGATCTCTCCAGGGTTGGAGCCCGCGGAAGGCCCGCATCGTGTGGTGCTCGGCTGCAGAGGTCGTGCCGTTGGCGAAGCCGGCGGCCCAGTTCTGCTGGAGGTCGGCACCATTGGCCGCGAGGACATAGGCCGGGGCCTGTGCCGCCGCTACATCTGCCGGTGCCTTGGTCGATCGCTCATTGGCCGCGAAAATGCCGCGGTCGACGAGACGCGCTTCGGCGGCGCCGGACAGACCGATGCCACGCAGCGCGGAGGCGCCGGGCAGGCAGGAGGCGATGACCTCGCGACCGGCCGGTTTCGTGATGCTGATCATTTGGGCTCGCCTCCTCTCGGCGTCTCGGGTGACTGGTCGGGACCAGTCCGATGGGTCTTCAGTACAGCACGGATCCAGTGGCTCTGAGAAGCCGCTGACTCCGTGCTCGGAAGGCTATGGGGATCCCCGCGGCATGCGCAAACTATTTTCCGAACGAGTTTTTCCGCGTCGTCTCCCCGTCGTCCGGGGCGACTTCGGCGGCCTCGTCCGGCCTGTTCGAGGGGTCCGGGTCGGTGGTGTCCGTGTCGGCAGTATCCGGCGCGAGGTCCCGGCCCGCGCACAGGGCGAGGACGTCCGACCCGTACCGGCCGAGTTTGCGCACTCCGACGCCCGGGATGGCGGCCAGTTCGGACTCGTTCTCGGGCAGGGCCTCGGCGATGGCCATCAGCGTCTTGTCGGTGAAGACGCAGAAGGCGGGCTGGCCGAGCAGTTCCGCCTGCTCGCGGCGCCAGTCCAGGAGCCGTTCGTGGAGCGCCTCGTCGAGCTCCGAGGGGCAGTCCTCACAGCGCATCAGCTTCATCTCGCCGGCGTCGGTCAGCGTGCGCCCGCACACCCGGCAGCGGGCCGGGCCGCGGAGCTTCCTCCGCCCGCCACCGCCGGGCCGCAGCGGTGCTCCCCGCTCGACGCCACCGGACGCGCCGCCCCGGCTCCCGTCCGGGAGGCGGGTTCCGGACCCCGCCGAGCCGGGCCGGAGGCCGTTCAGAAAACGGGTGGGGCGGCGCGAGGGGCGTCCGCCGGGGGTGCGTGACAGAGCCCAGGAGAGGTGGAGGTGGGTTCGGGCACGGGTGACGCCGACGTAGAGCAGGCGGCGCTCCTCCTCCACCTGCTCGTCGGTCTTGGCGTAGGTGATGGGCAGCGTGCCCTCGGAGAGGCCGACCAGGAACACCGCGTCCCACTCCAGGCCTTTCGCCGTGTGCAGCGAGGCGAGGGTGACGCCCTCGACAGTCGGGGCGTGCTGGGCGTTGGCGCGCTCGTCGAGCTCGGCGACGAAGTCGCCGAGCGCCGGGGGTGGTGCGCCTGCCGCCACCCTGCTCGCGGCGAACTGCTCGGCGAGCCGGGCGATGGCGGCCAGCGACTCCCAGCGGTCCCGCACGGCACCGGAGCCGGCTGGGGGCTGGGGTGTCCAGCCGGAGGCGGTGAGCACCGCCCGCACCTGGGAGGGGAGGTCGGGTGCGGAGTCGAGTAGGGAGTCGTTGGAGCCGGCGCGGGCCGCGCCGCGCAGGGCCACGCCGGCCTCGCGGACCTCCGGGCGCTCGAAGAAGCGCTCCGCGCCGCGCAGCTGGTAGGGGACGCCATGGTCGGCGAGGGCCTGTTCGTAGACCTCGGACTGGGCGTTGACGCGGTAGAGCACGGCGATCTCGCCGGCGGAGACGCCCGCGTCGAGCAGTTCGCCGATGCGGCGGGCGATGCCCTCGGCCTCGGCGGGTTCGTCGGCGAACTCGGTGTAGACAGGCTCCGGTCCGGGGTCGCGCTGCGAGACCAGCTTCAGCCGGTGGTCGGCGGCGCGGCCGCGGGCCTGCCCGAGGAGGCCGTTGGCGAGGTGGACGACCTGAGGGCTCGAGCGGTAGTCGCGGACGAGCTTCACCACCGTGGCGTGGGGGTGCCGGGTGCGGAAGTCGAGCAGATGGTCGGGGGTGGCGCCGGTGAAGGAGTAGATGGTCTGGCTCGCGTCGCCGACCACGCACAGGCTGTCCCGGTCGCCCAGCCAGAGCTCCAGCAGCCGCTGCTGGAGCGGACTGACGTCCTGGTACTCATCCACCACGAAGTGCTGGTACTGGCCGCGCACCTGGTCGGCGATGTCGGCACGGTCCTGGAGCACGCCTACCGTCAGCAGCAGCACGTCCTCGAAGTCGATGACCCCGCGGTCCCGCTTCAGCTGTTCGTAGGCAGCGAAGAGCCCCGCGATCTCGGCAGGGTCCCGCGGGGGCTCTCGGTCGGACTTGGCGACCTGCGCCGGGTAGTCCTCGGGGACGGTCTGGGTGACCTTGGCCCACTCGATCTCGGCCGTGGCGTCCCGCAGTTCGTTGCGGTCCAGCCGGATACGGCAGCCGGCGGCGGCCTCGGCGACCAGTTGGACCTTGCGCTGAACGATCCGCGGCAGCTCTCCGCCGACCGCGCGCGGCCAGAAGTACTGGAGCTGGCGCAGCGCGGCCGAGTGGAACGTGCGGGCCTGGACGCCGCCCGCGCCGAGCTGGCGGAGGCGGCCGCGCATCTCCCCCGCGGCGCGCGCGGTGAACGTGACGGCGAGCACAGTGGCCGGCTGAAGGATCCCGGCCCGCACCCCGTAGGCGATCCGGTGCGTGATCGCCCGGGTCTTGCCCGTGCCCGCCCCCGCCAGCACGCACACCGGGCCGTGCAGGGCCGTGGCGACCTCGCGCTGCTCCGGGTCGAGCCCGGCGAGCACCGCGTCCGCCGACTCGGGGACGGCGGGGAAGAGGGGGGTCTCCGTTGCTGCTGTCACCCCGCCATGCTGCCAGGTGCGCCAGGAAGCCCGGGACGGTTATCCACAGGCGCCGGTTTCCGGTCGTACCGGCGCGGACAGGCTGGGGAATTCGGCGGAAAGGTTGTGCGTTCAGTTATCGGATCCAGCGGGATCCACCCCAGCCCCGATCCCCGAAGGAGCGCGAGACGATGCAGGAGCCCATGCAGGGCACGGTCACGATGTACAGCACCACGTGGTGCGGCTACTGCCGTCGGCTGAAGAGCCAGATGGAGCGCGAGGGCATCGCGTACACCGAGATCAACATCGAGCATGACCCGGCCTCGGCCGCCTTCGTCGAGAAGGTCAACAACGGCAACCAGCTCGTGCCGACCGTGCTGTTTCCTGATGGCTCCGCGCTTCCCAACCCGTCCCTGGCTCAGGTCAAGGAGCGGATCGGGGTCTGAGGAGCCCGCGCTTCGGGGGATGTCAGGTGCTGCCCGTGGGTGTCGGCCGCCTCAGCGCGGTACGCCCGCGGGCAGCGGCTTTCCGTACCAGAGCTCGATCAGGCGGGCCGCGATCGAGATCCCGGACGGCGGCAGCACCTCGCCGGACTCGAAGGCCGCGCGCAGGTCGTCCCGCGAGAACCAGCGCGCCTCGTGGATCTCCTCGCCGTCCACCTCGATCTCGGCGGAGACGGCACGGGCCATGAAGCCGAGCATCAGGCTGGACGGGAACGGCCAGGGCTGGCTGGCCACGTACTCGACCTCGCCGACCCGGACGCCCGCCTCCTCGCGGACCTCGCGCACCACGGCCTGCTCGATCGACTCGCCCGGCTCGACGAAGCCCGCCAGGGTCGAGAAGCGGCCCTCGGGCCAGTGCACCTGGCGGCCGAGGAGGGCCCGGTCCTCCTCGTCGGTGACCAGCATGATCACGGCGGGGTCGGTGCGCGGGTAGTGCTCGGCGCCGCAGGCCTGGCAGCGACGGATGTGTCCCGCGGCCGCGATGACGGTGCGCTCGCCGCAGCGCGAGCAGAAGCGGTGCAGCCGCTGCCAGTTCTCCAGTGCCACGGCGTGGACCATGAGGGCGGCCTCGCGCTCCGAGAGCAGCGCCCCGGCCTCCCGCAGCCCGGCCGGCCGGGCCGACTGGTCCATGCGGCCGGGCAGGGCGTCCTTCTGGAGCGCGAAGTAGCGCACGCCGTCCGCGTCGATGCCGAGGAAGTAGCGGTGGGTCTCGGTCGGCGGCGCCTCGAAGGACGGTGTCATGACCAGTTCGGTGCGGCCGTCGGGGGTGTCGTCGACCAGCACCTGCCCGCCGGAGACCACGAAGACCCGGGTCGTCGGGTGGCTCCAGGCCGCCGCGAGCCAGGCCTCGTCCAGGCGGTGGTGGGCGGCGCGATCGATCCCGCTGACTCCGGTGAGGCTGATGTTCGGGACGGCGGTGCGGTCGGTCCAGATGGTCACAGCTGCTTCCAACTCCCCTTGCGGGACACGTGGTTCAACGCCGAGCGGCTCGATGGCGGTCTACTGGGTGCTTCGGCCATTCTCCGCCAGATCGCCCCACAGATAGGCGGCGGTTTCCACGCCCTTGGTCAACAGGTCCAGTTCGACCTTCTCGTTGGGTGCGTGCCAGCCGTCGGAGGGCACCGAGATCCCCAGGAACAGCACCGGGGCGCCCAGGGCGTCCTGGAGGTCGGCGGCCGGGCCGGAACCGCCCTCGCGCGTGAACCGGATCTTCTGACCGAAGGCCCGGCTCATGGCGCGTACGACGGACTGGAGCGCCGGGTGGTCCAAGGGGGTCAGGCAGGGGCGGGTGGCGCCCCAGAAGGTGATCTCGTGGCGGATTCCCGCGGGCAGCCGGGCGGCGACCCAGTCGCGTACGGCCTGCTGGACCTTCTCGGTGTCCATGCCCGCCACCAGCCGGAAGGAGAGCTTCAGCTGGGCGGCGGAGGGGATGATCGTCTTGCCGCCCGGGCCCTGGTAGCCGCCGGAGATGCCGTTGACCTCGGCGGTCGGGCGGGCCCAGATCCGCTCCAGGGTGGTGTGGCCCTCCTCGCCGAGCGTCGCGTACGAGTGCGCGGTGCGCAGCCAGGCGGCCTCGTCGAAGGGCAGCTCGGCGAACAGCTCCCGCTCGCGGTCGGTGAGTTCGATCACACCGTCGTAGAAGCCGGGGATGGCGACGCGGCGGTCGGCGTCGTGCAGGGCGGCGGCGAGGCGGGCGGCCTCGGTGGCCGGGTTGGGCACGGCGCCGCCGAATGAACCGGAGTGGATGTCCTGGTCCGGCCCGTACAGGTCGATCTGGCAGTCGGCGAGGCCGCGCATGCCGGTGCACACGGTCGGGGTGTCCTCGGACCACATGCCGGTGTCCGAGACGATCACGGCGTCGCAGGCGAGCCGGTCGGCGCGCGCGTGGACCAGGGCGGGGAAGTTCGGGGAGCCGGACTCCTCCTCGCCCTCGATGAGCAGCTTGAGGTTGACGGCGGGGGCGGTACGGCCGGTGGCGGCGAGATGGGCGCGGACCCCCAGGGTGTGGAAGAACACCTGCCCCTTGTCGTCCGCCGCCCCGCGCGCGTGGAGCCGGCCGTCCTTGATGACGGGCTCGAACGGTTCCGTGGCCCAGCCGTCTTCGAGGGCCGCGGGCTGCACGTCGTGGTGGCCGTAGACGAGCACGGTGGGGGCGCCCTCGTCGCCGGAGGGCCACTCCGCGTAGACCGCGGGCGCGCCGGGCGTCTCCCAGATCTCGGTGACCGGGAAGCCGGTCTCGGCCAGCTTCGCCGCGAGCCACTCGGCGCTGCGCCGCACGTCCGCCGCCCGGTCCGGGTCGGCCGAGACGGAGGGGATGCGCAGCCACTCCGCCAGGTCCTCGAGGAAGGCGGAGCGGTGTTCTTCGATGTAGGCGCGGACGGCGCTGTCCGGGGTGGCGCTCATACGAGGGAGCCTACCGGCCTTGTCGGCGGGGGCGGCCGGGGCCTGAAGGGGGCCTGACCTAGGCGGTCGGCGCGGGGCCTGTCCTTATGAGGCTTGTCCTACGAGGCCTGCCCCATGAG
>NZ_LIQY01000510.1 GCF_001418495.1 Streptomyces pathocidini
CAGGTGGGGCGGCGGGGTCCGGAAGGCAAGGGCTGCTTCAGCCCTCCGTCCCGCCGGCTCGGCTCATCGGCCGGTCACGGTCGCTAGCGGCGGCGCGAGCCGTAGTCCTTGTTGTCGTGGTAACCGTTGTGGCCGTTGTCCCGGTAGCCCTCGTGGTGGCCGCTGTAGCTGTGCTGTTCCCGGTGGTTGTGGGAATTCACATTGGCGCAGTTGTTGCCGCCCGCCGAGTTGAGGATGGCCAGGAGGTTGAGCGTGTTCCCGCATGCGTTGATCGGGATGCTGATCGGAACCTGGATGACGTTGCCTGAGAGGAAGCCAGGAGAGCCGACAGCTGCGGCCTTGGCGCCCCCGCCGCCGTCGTTGGCGGCGGCCACACCGGTCCCGGTGCTGATGGCGGCGCCTGTAACGGCGATCAGAAGAGCGGCCTTGGCGATTCGCGACATGAGGCCGAATCCTTTCGTAGGAAGGCACGGGGTAGGGAATCCGCCCTTGGGGGCGAACGGTTGATCAACATCGATACTGCGCCTGGGATTCGGATCACGCACGGGCGAATGGACCGTCTGTGCGCGCCGCGCCGCTGTCCGGGTGACGTTGCCGCCCCCCGCCCCCGTGTGGGGGTACCCATGGGGCGAGTTGTCCCCGTGCATGGAGCGCCTCTTGACTGCCAGCCCAGCATCCGTATCTCCCGTAGCCACCCGCGATCTCCTCCGTCATGTCCCGCCCAACTGCGCCCCGCTCGAATCCCGTCGCGGGGAGGAAACGGGTGAGGAGATCGTCGAGTTGTCCTTCCGGGGCTTCCGCTACGACTGCCGCGTCCTCCATACGCGCACGGCCCGAACCGAGCCGATCCTGATGCTCGGAGGTGCCGCACAGGACAAGTACTCCTGGGCGCGGTTCGAGCCGAGGTTCACCGAGGTCGCGAGCGTCGTCTCCGTGGACCTGCCGGGCTGGGGGAACTCGGATGTGCTGCCCGCCCGTTACGACATGGCCTTTCTCGCCGATGCCGCCAGGCATGCCCTCGACCGGATCGGTGTCCGGAAGGTGAATCTCGTAGGGGCCTGCTACGGCGGGACGATCGGACTGCGGTTCGCCCAGCGGCACCCGGAACATGTGGCCAGGCTCCTGCTCGTCGGCGCCCGGCGCACCCTCTCCGAGCCGTTGCGGGAGACCTTCCTGAGGACGGTGGAAGCGTTGGGTGACCATCGGAGGGACGACTTCGCACGCAGCGTCGTCGAGTTGCTCGCCCCCGTTCTCGACCAGGCTCCTACTCGGCGCGGTGCGGCCCTGTCGCGGTTGCTGGAGCGCCAGTTCCTGAGAATGCCCGAGGGGCAGGCCGAGCGGTTCGGGGAGAACGCCGCCCGGATGCTGCGTCACCAGCTCTGCGGTCCTGATCCGCTGCCGCCCGCTCCCACCCTCTTCGTCCACGGCGAACACGACCGCTACGCTCCGCCGGCTCACGGCGACGAGATGGCCGCCCATGTCCCGGGGGCACGGGTCGCGGTCATGCCGGCGGCCGGGCACATGGTCCAGCTGGAGCAGCCAGAGGTGATCACCGACCTGGTGGTGCGGTTCTTCACCGACCAGTCCCTGGACCACCTGCCGCTGACGCTGTACAGCGCGCGGAATTGAGGGAGCGTCGCCCGCGCGGCAGGTGAGGCCGGTTCTCCTGGGCGCCAACGGCCCCAACCCCAGCCCCTGCCGCCCGGCGGCGAGGCGACCGTACGCCCTGGCCAAGCACCCGCGCCCCGACGCGACCCATCCCGCGGTCGTGGACCACGACGACGACAACCGGGTGGTGGCGCGCGCCCCTGGGACCGGCCGCGGCGCGGCGTGCCCGAAAGACGCTGTACGAGCTGGAACGCCGGGCCCGCGAGGGTGGTTCAGCGGCGCTGCTCGGCCGAGGGCCGACTGGGGAGGGATCCTGCCCCGGCCAGGTGCGGGCAGCAGGGGGAAGCGCCTGGAGCCGGGTCCGCGATGCAGCGGGAGGGCCCTCGCCATGATCGCGGACCGGCTCCTCCGGCCGGGACAGGAGGCGGTGGGCGGGCAGAGCGCGTCTGCGCGCCGTGCCAGCTGATCACATCTCGTACTGTCAACGCTTCGGAACGGGGCGGCGTACCGCAGATTCCCTCCCAGGCGGTACGTGGTCAACCGCTGTACGAATCGGGACACAGCGTTCAACTCCCGCGCGGGGGTTCTCGGGTGCGGGTCCAGTCGAGCAACTGGTCGGCGGTCCAGGTGTTGATCACCCGCTCGCGGGGGACGCCGCACTCCGCGGCCCGGGCGCAGCCGAGGATCTGCCAGTCGAGCTGGCCGGGCGCGTGGGCGTCGGAGTCGACAGAGAAGAACGTGCCCGCCTCGACCGCCTGGCGCAGCAGCCGGCGCGGCGGATCCAGCCGCTCCGGGCGGCAGTTGATCTCCACGGCCGTGCCCGAGTCGGCGCAGGCGCCGAAGACCTCCACGGCGTCGAACTGCGACTCCGGCCGGCCCGCGCCGATCAGCCGCCCGGTGCAGTGGCCCAGCACGTCGACCAGTGGGTTGGAGACGGCCGCCACCATGCGGCGGGTCATCTTCCGGCCGTCCATGCGCAGTTCGGAGTGGACCGAGGCGACGACCAGGTCGAGCTCGTCCAGCAGCTCGGGCTCCTGGTCAAGGGAGCCGTCGAGGAGGATGTCGACCTCGATACCGGTCAGCAGCCGGAACGGCGCGAGCCGCTCCCGCAGCTCCTCGACCACCGCCAGCTGCTTCCGCAGCCGGTCCGCCGACAGGCCGCGGGCGACGGTCAGCCGGGGGGAGTGGTCGGTCAACACCGCCCAGTCGTGGCCCAGTTGGGCGGCCGTCCGGGCCATGGTCTCGATCGGGCTGCCGCCGTCCGACCAGTCCGAGTGCACATGGCAGTCGCCGCGCAGCGCCGCCCGGAACTCCGCCGCCGCCTCGTCGGGTGGCTCGGCCGCGGACTCCTCCTCCAGCTTCGCCAGATAGCCGGGCACCTGGCCCGCCAGCGCCTCCTTGACGACCTGCGAGGTTTTCGGGCCCAGGCCGCGCAGCGACTGCAGCGAGCCCGCCGCGGCCCGTCGCTCGACCTCCTCCGCGGGCAGCCCCGCGACGATCTCGGACGCGGTGCGGAAGGCCCGTACGCGGTACGTGGGGGCCTGGGCGCGTTCGAGGAGGAACGCGATCCGGTCGAGCGCGGCCACCGGTTCCATCGCGTACCCCCTTCGGGCGTGTCGGGTGCGGGGCCTACTGGCGGGCCACCGCGAAGTCCGCCGCGCGGAGTTCGGCCGGGTTCTGGCCGGTGGCGACGACGTGCACGGCGATCTCGCGCAGCTTGACGTTGAGATCCTGCGAGGCCTTGACCAGCATGGCGAACGCCTCGCGTGAGGTCACGCGGTAGCGCTCCATCAGGATGCCGGTGGCCTCGCCGATGACCTGGCGGCTGGCGACGGCGTTGGAGAGGTTCTCCACGGCCGCCGCTGCGGACAGGGCGATCGCCGCGTGGGTCGCCAGCACCGCCACCGTCCCGGCCGACTCCTCGCCGAAGGCGCCGGGTTCGGCCGAGAAGAGGTTGAGGCAGCCGGCCGAGTCCCGCTCCTCCGTCAGCCGGCAGCTGAGCATCGAGCGCATGCCCAGGCGGGCGGCCTCGCGGGCGAAGCGGGGCCAGCGCCGATCGGCGGCCAGGTCGTCGACCCGGGTCACCGACACACCCTCGGCCGGGTCGGCCGTCGTCCGCACCTTCTCGGAACCCTCGGCGTCGGCCGGGCGGAAGGCGGGGCCCTCACCGGCCAGCGACTGGGCGCGGTCCACGCGGGGGACCAGCGGGTGGGTGTAGGCGGGGCTCTCGAGGGTCCTGCCGCGGCGCAGCAGCGCCACCCCGGCGTACTGCGCACCCGCGACGGTGCTCGCGCCCAGTTCGGTGATCTCCTGCAGGATCTGCTCGCGCGAGGGCTGTCCGTGCAGGGCCTTCGCCATGGTTGCGAACATTTCCGACATGCACAGCGCTGAGCCGGCGTCACCCATCCCGGAGCCTCCCATCCAGAGCATCACGGATATTCCAGTGGCAAATTACCCAATAGATTCCCATTTGTGATGCTTCTTGTGGGTGGACCGTGGTTCCGGCGCGGCGGCCGGGACCGTTCAGTGCTTGGCGCGGCTGGGCTGGACCCGCTTCGGCTCACCTTTCATCTTCGGGTGTTCCGGCGGGTACGGGAGGTCGCCGAGACCGTGTTCCCGCTCGTCCTTGCTGGCCAGTTCCAAGGCGGCGTCCAGGCGGAAGGCGTGCTCGTCCATGTCCGCGTGGATGTCGCCGATGTCCGCGTAGCGCACCGGCATCGTCGCCAGGTCGAAGTCCTCCGGACGGGCGTCCGGAAGCTCTTCCCAGCGCAGCGGCGCGGACACCGGGGCATGGGGTCTGGGGCGCACGGAGTAAGCGCTGGCGATGGTGCGGTCCCGGGCCGTCTGGTTGTAGTCGACGAACACCTTCGTGCCCCGCTCCTCCTTCCACCACGCGGTGGTGATCCGGTCCGGCGCACGCCGTTCCAGCTCCCGCGCGATGGCGATGGCCGCCCGCCGCACCTGAGTGAAGGTCCACTCCGGCACGATCGGCACGAAGACGTGCAGTCCGCGGCCGCCCGAGGTCTTCGGCCAGCCGCGCAGCCCCAGCCCGTCGAGGACGTCCCGCAGCTCGAGGGCGGCCGGCAGCGCGTCCTCGTAGTCCGTGCCCGGCTGCGGGTCGAGGTCGATCCGCAGTTCGTCCGGGTGCTCGGTGTCCGCGCGACGCACCGGCCACGGATGGAAGGTCAGACAGCCCAGGTTCGCCGCCCACACCACGGCCGCGGGCTCGGTGGGGCAGATCTCGTCCGCGTACCGCCCGCTGGGGAAGGAGATGCGGCCGGTGGGGATCCAGTCGGGGAGGTTCTTCGGCGCCCGCTTCTGGAAGAACGACTCGCCCGCTACACCGTCCGGATAGCGCTCCATCGTCGTCGGCCGGTCGCGCAGCGCGCGCAGGATGCCGTCGCCGACGGAGAGGTAGTAGCGGGCCAGGTCGAGCTTGGTGAATCCTCGCTCGGGGAAGTACACCTTGCCGGGGTTGGACAGCCGTACGGGCCGCCCGCCCACGTTGAGCTCCACCGTCTCCGCCATGGGGCCAACGCTAGGCCCGGCCCCGCCGACCCGCCTCCCGGCGGGCATGACCGGGGGCACGGTCCCACAATGAGGACTCATGGACCTCCCCGTGATGCCCCCGGTCAAGCCGATGCTGGCCAAGTCCGCGGCCAGGATCCCGGCCGGCATGCGGTACGAGGCGAAGTGGGACGGCTTCCGGGCCATCGTCTTCCGCGACGGTGCGGAGATCGAGATCGGCAGCCGTACCGGAAAGCCGCTCACCCGCTACTTCCCCGAGCTGGTCGAGGCCTTCCGGGCCAACCTGCCGCCGCGCTGCGTGGTCGACGGCGAGATCGTGATCATCCGTGACGGGCGGCTGGAGTTCGAGGCGCTGCTGGAGCGCATCCACCCCGCCGACTCCCGGGTGCGCATGCTCGCCGGGGTGGTCCCGG
>NZ_LIQY01000511.1 GCF_001418495.1 Streptomyces pathocidini
CCGGGGGCTGCGCCCCCTGGACCCCCGATCGCCCTCCGGCTCGTCCTCAAGCGCCGGCAGGCTGGAATTGCCTGGCCGGGCGGGATTCGCAGCCGGCCCGGCCCAGAGGTTCGGCCCTCGCCTACCGCAGATGCCCCGTGTCGTTGAGCAGGCGCAGGGACGTGTTGCCGTCCGCGTAGTAGGCGACCACCGAGAGGGACGCCGCGGAGAGTTCCATGTGGAAGAGGGACTCCGGTGGGGCGCCCAGGGCAAGGCGGACGAGAGTCTTGACCGGGGTCACGTGCGTGACCAGCAGGACCGTGCGGCCCGCGTAGCGGGCGAGGAGCTTGTCGCGGGAGAGCGCGACGCGCCGCGCGACCTGCGCGAAGCTCTCGCCGCCGCCGGTCGGCGCGGCCTTGGCGGAGGCGAGCCAGGCCTCGAGGTCGGCGGGGTGGCGCTCGCGTACCTCCGCGAACGTCAGGCCCTCCCACGCGCCGAAGTCCGTCTCCCGCAGCCCCTCGTCGACCCGTACGTCGAGGCCGAGCCGGTCGGCGACCACCCCGGCCGTCTCGCGGCAGCGGCGCAGCGGGGAGCTGACGACGGCCTGGATCGTGCCGCGGGCGGCGAGCGCGGCCGCGACCTGTTCGGCCTGGCGGCGGCCCGCGGGCGACAGCTCCGGGTCGGCGCCGCCGCTGCCGGAGAAGCGCTTCTGCGGGGTCAGCGCGGTCTCGCCGTGGCGCAGCAGCACGAACGTGGTGGGCGGGCCGAGGTCGGCGGAGGCGCCCCAGCCGACGGGCGAGGCCTTCGGCTCGGCCAGCGGCTCGGCGGCGGGGATCTCGACGGGCGGGGCGGCGGCCGTACCGGCAATCGCTGCCCGCGGCCTCGATCCCGCCGTGTCGAGCTCCGCCGTCGACCGCGAGGGCGACCACCGCTCACCGCGCTTGCCCGCGTCCATCGCCTCGTTGGCGAGCCGGTCCGCGTGCTTGTTCTTCTCGCGCGGGATCCACTCGTACGAGACCTGGCCCGCCGGGAAGACCGTCCTGGCCTCGGCGGCGAGCGGGCGCATGTCCGGGTGCTTGATCTTCCAGCGGCCCGACATCTGCTCGACCACGAGCTTGGAGTCCATGCGGACGCTGACCGCGGCCTCGGAGTCGAGCGCGTGCGCGGCCCGCAGGCCCGCGATCAACCCCCGGTACTCGGCTACGTTGTTGGTGGCCGTGCCGATGAACTCGGCGGCCTCCGCCACCGGCTCGCCGGTCGCCGCGTCGAGGACGACGGCACCGTAGCCCGCGGGCCCCGGGTTGCCCCGGGAGCCGCCGTCCGCCTCGACGATGAAGCGTCGGCTCATGAGGGCTAGAGCCCCGACTCGGGCGTACGGACCAGGATGCGGCGGCAGTTCTCGCACCGCACCACGGTGTCCGGCGCGGCGGCGCGCACCTCGTTCAGCTCGGTGATGGCCAGCTCCTGGCGGCAGCCCTCGCAGCGCCGCTGGTAGAGCCGGGCGGCACCGACGCCGCCCTGCTGCACGCGCAGCTTCTCGTACAGCGCCAGCAGGTCGGCCGGGACCGCGGCCGCGGTGACCTCGCGCTCCTTGGTGACGGTGGCGGCCTCGTCGTCGATCTCCCGCTGGGCGGCGTCCCGGCGCGAGGTCGCGTCGGCGACCTTGCCCTCGACCGACTCGACCCGGCCGGTCAGCTCGCCGGCCCGCTCCTGTGCGGACTCGCGGCGCTCCATGACCTCCAGGACGACGTCCTCCAGGTCGCTCTGACGCTTGGCGAGCGAGGTGATCTCGTGCTGGAGGTTCTCCAGGTCCTTCGGCGAGGTGACCGCCCCGGAGTCGAGTCGCTGCTGGTCGCGGGCGGCGCGCTGGCGCACCTGGTCCACGTCCTGCTCCGCCTTGGTCTGCTCGCGGGCGGTGTCGCTCTCCTCCGTCCGGGCGGCGACCAGCAGATCGCGCAGCTGGGCGAGGTCGGCGTTCAGGGCCTCGATCTCGGCGTGCTCCGGGAGGCTCCTGCGCTTGTGCGCGAGCTGGGAGAGACGGAGGTCGAGCGCCTGTACGTCGAGCAGGCGGATCTGGTCGGCGGGCGCGGCGTTCAGTTGGGGGCTCCAGGAGTGCTCGAAGGGGAAGCGGACGCCGCGTGGGCGGTCCAGGGGTCGGTGGCCGTACGGGAGATGTGCGTGCGCAGGTTCCAGCCGTGCCGGTCGGAGATCTCGTCGAGCTGGGCGGCGGCCTGCTCGATCCAGGGCCACTCGGTGGCCCAGTGCGCGGCGTCGACCAGGCCGAGCGGGCTGTGCTGCCGGGCCTCGGACGCGGGGTGGTGGCGGAGGTCGGCGGTCACGTACGCGTCCACACCGGCCGCGCGCACCTGCGCGAACAGGCTGTCGCCCGAGCCGCCGCACACCGCGACCCTGGTGACCGTGCGGTCCGGGTCGCCCGCGACGCGGATGCCCTGCGCGGTCGCGGGCAGCCGGGCGGCGGCGCGGTCGGCGAGGGCGCGGAGGGTGAGGGGCTCGTCGAGTTCGCAGACCCGGCCCAGGCCGCGGCGGCCCGCCGGGTCGGTCGGGTCCGGGACGAGCGGGCCGGTGATCCGCAGGTCGAGTGCGCCGGCGAGGGCGTCGGAGACGCCGGGGTCGGCGCGGTCGGCGTTGGTGTGGGCGACGTGCAGGGCGATGTCGTTCTTGATCAACGTGTGGACGACGCGGCCCTTGAAGGTGGCGGCCGCGACGGTGGTGGTGCCGCGCAGATAGAGGGGGTGGTGGGTGACCAGCAGGTCGGCGCCGAGACGGACGGCCTCGTCGACGACCTCCTGCACGGGGTCCACGGCGAACAGCACCCGCCGCACCTCGGCCCCCGGCTCCCCGCACACGGTACCCACGGCGTCCCACTCCTCGGCCCGCTCGGGCGGCCAGAGGGCGTCTAGCTGGGCGATGACATCAGACAGTGCGGGCACGGGTGAGAGGTTACCTCTCACCCGTGCGAGGCGGGGCCGCCCGGTGGCCGCGGGCCACCGGGCTGCAGACACCCACGAAACGTGGCCACGCTCCGGTGGGCTTGCGGGTTCGCCCCGTTGTGGACGGCAGGGTTCGCCGCGCTGTGGGCAGGCGTTCCGCAAGGGCGGAACGGGTGGGCACAACGAGGCCACCGGCGTGCAGCCGCGTACGAGACCTGAGCCACCGGCGGGGGTTGGCGCCCCGAGCGCTCACCCGGTGGTGGCTGACGGGGGCGCGCCGGCGCACCTCCTCGGTCGGCCAACGTGCGGGATTCGTCGCTGACTATCCGCCGGTGTTTGTTGGCCGCCCTGCGGGGGCACCCCGACACACCCCCTCCCCACCGTCAGCGCCCTCGGCGCCGTCGGGGCACCGCCCTGGGACGGCGCGCTCCGGTGGGGGTGAGGGCCGTACGCCGCGTGCGGGGTCCGGTCCTCACCCCGGACTCCCTCCGAAGGAGTCGGGGCGCGTGGCACACGTTGGCCCGGCTGTCCAGGCGAAGCTGGAGGGCGCCACCCTTACGTGTGAAGGGGGGCCAACTCGCGTTGTTCGGTTGGGCGTACGAAAACTAGCTTCGGTCGCCGGAGGTGACCGAACGATGACGGCCTGTGTCATGGAGACCACCGCTGTCGAGCCCGCCCACGCGGCCCTCGCCGGCGGCCAGCCCGCGCCGATGACCGTCGCCGCGGACGGCAGTTACGCGGCCCGGATGGTGACGGGGGCGGAGCCCGGGAGCTGGTACCCCGAGCGCTGGACCCTCGACGGACCCGAGCCCTACGCCGTACCCCTGCCGCTCGCCCAGCCCGAGGAGCCGGACAGCGATCTGCTGCCGCTGGCCGACGGGCGGGTGCTGATCCGCCGCCGCGTCGCCGACCGCCACGACCTCGCGCTCCTCTACCCCGCCGGCCCCGGAACCGGCGAACTGCCGATCGGCGCCGTGGAGTGCGAGCGGCTCGCCCTGCTGCCGCCCGCGCCGGACGGCACCACCGCGTACGCCCTCGCGTACGGCGGCAGCGACGCGGAGACGACCGCCCTGTGGCTCGTGCACGGCGGCGCCTTCGGGCCCGAGCGGATCGCCGAGCTGCCGGGCCGGTGCACGGGCGGCGCGTGGCTGGACCGTACGGGGCGGCTGCTCGCGCTCGACCAGCGGCTCGACCCGGGCGCGGACGACGGCCGGGTGAAGGCCGTCGCCGTGGACCTGGGCCGCGGCGGCGAGCTGAGCCCGCTGCTCGAGATCGCCGAGGGCAGCAACGACCGCCTGCTGCTGGCCGATCCGGA
>NZ_LIQY01000512.1 GCF_001418495.1 Streptomyces pathocidini
CGCCGGGCGGAACGCCTGCCCACACGGGACGGAACCCGGGTGGTCCGCAGTCGTCAGCGGAAGATGCCGGTGTGGCCCAGGGAGTAGCGGCCCGGTTGGGGGTAGACCGCCAGGCCGTGGGGGCCACCGCCCACCGGGATGCGGGCCAGCTGCTTTCCGGTGCGGGCGTCGATCGCGTAGACCTCGGAGTCGTAGCGGCCCGACAGCCACAGCACCTTGCCGTCCGCGGACACCCCGCCCATGTCAGGGCTGCCGCCGTCCGGGAGCTTCCACTTCTTCGTCAGCCTGCCGGAGGGGAAGTCGAAGACGGAGACGGTCCCTTCACCCCGGTTCGAGATGAACATCGACTTCGAGTCGCGGCTGACGTAGAGCCCGTGGGTGCCCTTCCCCGTCGGCATGAGCTTCGGCTCGGTGAACCGGTCGCCGTTCAGGACCCAGACCCCGTCCGCCATCATGTCGGCGACGTACCAGGTCTTTCCGTCCGGCGAGATCTTCACGTCCTGCGGCATCGCGCCCTTGAAGGACAGCTTCCGCTTCCCGATGACCTTCATCTTCGCGGTGTCCACCTTGAGGAGTTCCCCGGAGAACTCGCAGGAGACGATGAAGTAGCGGCCGCCGGGCGAGAAGTCGGCGTGGTTCACGCCGTAGCAGGGCACCGGGACCGTCTTCCTGACCTTCATCGAGTGCGGGTCGCGGAAGACCAGCTCGCGGTCGAGCGAGGCCATCACCACGGCGTACCTGCCGTCGGGCGTGAAGTAGAGGTTGTACGGGTCGTGGACGTCGACCGGCTTGCCCGCCTTCCCCGTCTTCGGGTCGATGGGGGTCAGCGTGTGGCCGCGGTTGTTGTTGACCCAGAGTGTCTTGAGGTCCCAGGAGGGGACCACGTGCTGCGGCTGCTCACCCACCGCGAAGGTGTCGATGACCTTGTACGTCTTGGGGTCGATCACCGAGACCGTGTTGGACGTGGAGTTCGGCACGTAGATCCGGGACGGGAAGTCCTTGACGGCCGGAGAGAGCTGCCCCGGCCGGTCCGCGGCGTAGAGGTCGTCCGGATCCAGCACCGGCGGCATGCCGGGCAGCCCCGCGGGGACGGCCTTCGGCGACTCACCGGCCGGCCGCGGCGCGGCGCCGGGCGACCGGCCGGAGCCGGGCTCCCCGGCGGGGGACGCACAGCCGGAACCGGCGGCGAGCAGGGCGGCGGCGAGGAGCGCGGAGGCGCGGGCGGTGGCAGGTCTCACCCGGCCATTGAAAGTCGAGAGGCGCGAGTACGCCCGTTATCTGCTCCTTTGGTGTCATATGACGCGTTCCCTTCGGCCGTAAACCCCATCAACCAACGGAACCCGCAGGAGAATCGCGCATTCACCCGCCATTCATTAGGCCCGTGGCGCATCTCACCTTGGATCGTGTGGCGCCCATGAACCCGCGTCTGCGATAGTCGATCACCACGACCCCCATTGACCCGGGCAAGGTCGTTCACCAGTCCGCCGCGGATCACACCCCTTTTCCGCGGCGGAACGCAGGAGGCCCCAGTCCGCCGCACCCGGCGGACGAGGGCCTTCGCGCGTTCCGGGCCGCTCCGGCGCCGGGGCGGCGGAGGGCCGAGGCCGGAACCACGCCACACCCGCGACGTCGACGCCCGGCGATCCCCACCGGCGCCCGGCGATCCCCACCAGTGCTCGGCGGTCCGCGTCAGCACCCGACGGCCCCGTCAGCGCTCGGCGGTCCCCATCGGCGCCCGGCCGTTCACGTCAGCGCTCGGCGGTCCGCATTTCGAACCAGGTCGTCTTGCCGTACGGCAGCAGGTCGACACCCCAGCGGTCGGACAGCTTGTCCACCAGCATCAGCCCGCGACCGCTCTCGTCGAGCTCCTGCACCGGCAGCAGGCAGGGCAGCCCGCGCGAGGGGTCGCGGACCTCGATCCGGACCCTGCCCCGGCCGCGCAGCATCCGCAGCCCGAAGGTGCGCGCTCCCGTGTGCCGTACGGCGTTGCCGACCAACTCCGAGACGAGCAGCACGACATGCTCGGACATCAGGGCCGAGAGCCCCCACTGACGCAGCATCACCGACTGGGCCAGTCGGCGGGCCGTGGCCGCGGATTCCGGGCGGGAGGGCAGGCACACCTCGCCGACCGCGGGGTTTCCGTACAACTCGACGGCCTTGAGCGCCCGTTCGCCCTCGACGGACGGCGCCCAGGGCGCGGCGGCGACCGCACCGGCACGTCGCCGGGAGTGCTCCACTTCGTCGAGGCCCGCCATGCACCCATCATCGCCGCAAGTTGGGACTGTCGTGGGAGAACCCTGCAATTGCGTTTGCCGGAATCAGTAGTTCCGAGCCTCTTCAAAGGCATATGCCGTTGGCACCTGAGAGCGCTTCACACCTCCCTCACCTGCGGCAACGATCCGCACGCAAATGATCGCCAAACGTTTTCAAGCGCAAAACCCTTAAGGGTGGTTTAAGGCGCGCATAATGCCACGGCAAGCTTACGGAGCCTCGGCCGCACGCCTTTCCCCGCCCAATTCGGCCGGACTCAGCGGAATTTGGCCTTCCCCGGCCCCTCCTCGACAAAGCTCCGCATCCCCGTCTCGCGGTCCTCGGTGGCGAACAGGCCGGCGAACCAGTTCCGTTCGATGGCGAGCCCGGTGTCGAGGTCCGCCTCCAGCCCGGCGTCGATCGACTCCTTGGCCGCACGGAGTGCGATGGCCGGCCCCTGCGCGAGCCGGGCCGCCCACGCGAACGCCTCCTCGTAGACCCGCTCGTCCGGCACGACCCGGTCGACCAGGCCGATGGCCAGCGCCTCGGGGGCCTTCACCTGACGCCCGGTGAAGATGAGGTCCTTGGCCTTGGACGGGCCCACCAGCCGCGAGAGCCGCTGGGTGCCCCCCGCGCCTGGGATCAGGCCGAGGAGGATCTCCGGCTGGCCCAGCTTGGCGCCCTCGCCGGCGACGCGGATGTCGGCGCAGAGCGCCAACTCGCAGCCGCCGCCCAGCGCGTAACCGGACACCGCCGCCACGACGGGCTTGGGGATGCGCGCGACGGCGGTGAAGGAGTCCTGCAGGCCGCGGGACCTGGCCACCATGGCGGCGTGGTCCATCGCCTGCATCTCCTTGATGTCCGCGCCCGCCGCGAACACCTTCTGGCCGCCCCACAGGACCACGGCCCGTACGTCCTCGCGCCGCGTGACCTCCTCGGCCAGCTCGCGGAGCCGGTCCTGGGTGGCGATGTCCAGGGCGTTCATCGGCGGGCGGTCGAGACGGATGGTGCCGACGCCTTCGGAAACCTCGAGATGCACAGTCATGGGGGAAGGTTAGCCGCCGTTAACGCCACCCGGTCAACGCCTGTGGACAACTCCCGCCACCGGTCCCGCACCGGCCACCGCCGGTCCCGCTGCGCTCAAGCCCCGGCTACTGCGGCGCCTTCCACTCGTCCCAGTCCATGTTCCAGGCGTTGAGGCCGTTGTCGGGCTTGATCTGCTTGTCCTTGGAGTTCTTCACGATCACCACGTCGCCGATGATCGAGCGGTCGTAGAACCAGGCCGCGGGCGTTCCCTTGTTCCGGGCCCCGCGCGAGTCCTCCAGACCCACGCAGCCGTGGCTGACGTTGGCCCTGCCGAACGTCCAGGAACCGGCCCAGTAGTTGCCGTGGATGAACGTGCCGGAGGTGCTCAGCCGCATCGCGTGCGGCACGTCCTTGATGTCGTACTCGCCGCCGAAGCCCACGGTGTCCCCGTTCATGCGGGTCACCTTGTGCTTCTCGCTGATGACCATCTGCCCGTTGTACGTGGTGGTCGCGGGGGCGCCGGAGGTGATCGGGATGGTCTTGATGGCCTTTCCGTCGCGCACGACGGTCATGGTCTTCTTCTTGGCGTCGACGGTGCTCACCTGCGAGCGGCCGATCGTGAACGCGACTTCCTTGGCCTGCTTGCCGTAGACGCCGGGCCGTCCCTCGACTCCGTCGAGGTTGAGGCTCAGGGTCACCTTGGTGCCCTTGGCCCAGTACTTCTCGGGCCGGAAGTCCAGCCGGTCGTTGCCGAACCAGTGGCCCTCTATGGGCACCGAGGGCTCGGCCGTCACCTTGATGGCCTGTTCCACGGCCTCGGGGTCGGTGATCCCCCGGCTGAACCTGATGGAAAGCGGCATCCCCACCCCGACGGTCTGGCCGTTCTCGGGGGTGAAGTAGCCGATGAAGGTGTTCTTCGGTACGAACGTCTTGAAGGTCGCGTGCTTGGCGGACTCACGCCCCTCGGAGTCCTCGGCGACCGCGTCCACCGTGTACTCGGTGGCGGAGCTCAGGTGCGCGTCCGGCTGCCATATGGAGCCGCCGTCGGATATCTTCCCGTCGACCGGGTTGCCCTTGCTGTCGGCGACCTTGACCGAGGTCAACTTGCCCTTCCCCGCTGTGACCTTGAGCGCGCCGGTGGTGACCACGTCGGCGGTGCCGTCCTTCGGGGTGATCTCCACGACGGCCTGCGACGCCTTGGTGTCGACCCCCTTGCCGTCACCCTTGCCCTCGCCCGAGCCCGAACCGCCGTTCCCCCCGCAGGCGGTGGCCGTCAGCAGCACGCCGGCCGCCAGCGCCACCAGGCTTCCACCCCTGCGCCGGCCCCGCCGACTCCGCCGTCCCAGCGGCCCCGATACCGGCTGCACGTCCACAGTGTTCTCCCCTCGCACCAGCTGCCGCCCGACCGGCCCGCATCCCCCGTGCGCGACTCCCGGCACGCACGCCGTTAGATAACCACACCCCCTCGTTGGAGAGATCCCCGCGTATGTCACGGATCAGTCCCAAGTCGGCAGTCGCCGTTCGCGGGACTCGGTTGCAAGGGAGAGTTGATCGGTTCAGGGGCGGTTGGTGCAGGGACACAAGATCACAGGGGTACGGGGACACAGGGGCCCCGGCTGAGTATGCGCACCCTCTCAGAGGGCCGAACCCGCCCGCCACCGCGCCCAGTCCATGTTCCAGCCGCTCAGTCCGTTGTCCGGTGAGACCAGGCGTTCCGGGCTGTTCACGACCTCGACCACATCCCCGATCATGGAGTGGTCGAAGAACCAGCGCGCGGCGGTCTGCTCGCCGCCGCCCTGCACGTCCTGGAGCCCAATGCAGCCGTGGCTGACGTTGGTCTGCCCGAACAGCCCGGGCGGGGTCCAGTAGTTGCCGTGCAGGAACGTGCCCGAGGTGGTCAGCCGGATCGCGTGCGGCACGTCCGGGATGTCGTACTCGCCACCGAAACCGACCGTCTTCCCGTTCATCCTGGTGACCTCGTGGCGCGACATCACCACCATCCGCCCGTTGTAGGTGGGGGTGCCGGGGGCACCGGCGGTGACCGGCAGCGTGGCGACGGGCAGGCCGTCGCGCCGTACGGTCAGGGTGTGCGAGGCCGCGTCGACCGTGCTCACCTGGGAGCGGCCGACGGTGAACCGGACCGTCCGCCGCTGGATGCCGTACGAGCCGGGGCCCGCCTTCACCCCGCGCAGGCCCACGCGCAGGGTGACTTCGGTGCCCGGCGCCCAGTACGCGCGGGGGCGAAGGTCGAGCCGCCGGTCGCCGAACCAGTGCGCGGCGATCTCCACCGGCGGATTCGCACTGATCCGGATCGCACGCTGGACGGCGGCGCGATCGGCGATGGGGCGGTTGAAGTCGAAGGACACGATCATGCCGGTGCCGACGACGGACCCGGGATCGGGTCGGTAGAAGCCGATAAAGCTGCGCCGGGGCACGTGGGTGGTGAAGGTGGTGTGGCGCGCGACGCGGCGGCCGTGGCCGTCGACGGCGACCGCGTCCACCGCGTACCGGGCGGCCGGCTGGAGCCCGGCGGCGTTCGCGGGGCGCCAGCGCAGCCCGTCCTGGCTGATGCGCCCGGCGATCACCCGGCTCCCCCGGGACCCGCCCACGCGCGCGTCCCCGATCCGCACGACCCGGACCCGTTCGAGTCGGCCTTCGGGCACCGAGACCCTCAGGGGCGCCACCACGGACACGCTCTGCGCGCCGTCGGCCGGGTCGATCCTGATGACCTCCTCGGGCGGCAGGCCGGCGCCCGAGGAGGTCATCAGG
>NZ_LIQY01000513.1 GCF_001418495.1 Streptomyces pathocidini
CCACCCCACTCATCCCCCGGGAGAGACCCCTTTCTTCCGCTTTCTTCCGCGGTTTCCGGGCAAAGGTGGCGGATTGGCAGCGCGGGCGCCTCGCGCGTGCGACCCTGTCGCCACGCGGACGAGAGGGGGGCGCTGTGGTGAGTTCGTACGGCGAAGGCCCCGGAGCGATCGTTGCGATCGGCTACCGGGGCCTCGCCTCCCCATGTCCCCCCAGGGTGACCCGGAGCCCCGAGCTCTCAGGGTCGTTCCCCGCGGACCCCCTTCCCCGTAGGGCCCGCCTCCCGGTAGCTGTCTCCCCTTTGCGACGGTCGTCAATCCTTGAGTGCAGTCACTCGAACGAGGGGTGTTGGGTGCGGACCCCTCCAGTTCGAATATGGGTTCGATAGTGTGTGGGGTGTTCCAGCACGCGCAGTTCGCGGATCGGGCAGAAGGAATGGGGGTGCCAGGGCACATGGTGCGACGCATCGACGTGACCGGGGCCGATGGCGTGCGGCTCGCCGCCTGGGAGTTCGCCGACCCTCCGAAGGGCGGCCGGGAGGACGAGACGTCCCCCGGTGTCCTGCTGCTGCACGGCCTGATGGGCCGTGCCGCCCACTGGGCGGGCACCGCCCGCTGGCTCTCCGCCAGCCACCGCGCCGTGGCGCTCGATCAGCGGGGCCACGGCCAGAGCGGGAAGCCGGAAGGCGGTCCGTACACGCGGGAGGCTTACGTCGCCGACGCCGAGGCCGTCGTCGAGCAGCTCGGCCTCGCCCCCGTGACCCTCGTCGGCCACTCCATGGGTGCCCTGACGGCCTGGCAGCTCGCCGCCCGCCGCCCCGATCTCGTACGGGCCCTGGTCATCTGCGACATGCGGGCCTCGGCGCTGGGGGCGGGCTCGCAGCGTGAGTGGGAGGAGTGGTTCGGGACCTGGCCGGTGCCGTTCGCGACGCTCGCGGACGTCCGCAGGTGGTTCGGCGAGGACGACCCCCGGCTGGAGCTGCCGAGCCAGTCCCGCGGCGCGTTCTACGCCGAGGTGATGTCCGAGCGGAACGACGGCTGGCGGCCCGTCTTCTCGCACCGCCACATGCTGACGGCCCGTGAGACGTGGGTGCACGACGCGCACTGGGAGGAGTTGGCGCTCGTCCGCTGCCCGACCCTGGTGGTGCGCGGTGTGGACGGCGAGCTGGGGCGCGCCGAGGCGCAGGAGATGGTCCGAGTCCTGCCCCGCGGTTCGTACGCCGAGGTCCCGGACGCGGGGCACCTCGTCCATTACGACCGGCCGGAGGCGTGGCGGGCGGCCGTGGAGCCGTTCCTGCAAGGGGTGTTGGTCGACTGACGCCCGGCCGGGACCGGACCGGGCGCCGTCGGTGCCCGGACCGGGCGGACAGGCGCGCACGGGAGCATATGGGCGTACGGACGAGTCCGGGGGTACCGGTTATGCGCCCGGCGTACGCCAAGTGCCCGCGCGCTCCCGCCGGTTCGGGTGGCTTTGAGGTGATCCACGATGCCCTAGGCTCCGGTGCATTCTGCCGAAGAGGAGGAAGGGAACCCGTGACGCACCTCGCAGGACCACCCAGCGCCGCCTTCCAGGGGGCCGAGCACGCCACGCAGTGGCTGCTCACCGGGCTGGCCGTGGTCGTGGCCGTCGGGGCGTTCTTCACGGCGATCTCGGTCGGCGCCCGCCGCCTCCTCGGCATCCGGATCGGCGTGCTGCGCACGCTCGTCGCCTGCGCGGCCGGCATGACGGCGTTCCAGCTGTTCAACAGCTCCCTGCGCGACACCGACAGCCGCGCCGCCCTCTCCACCGTCTCGCTCACCCTCTCCCTCCTCGCCGCGATGGCGGTGCTCGTGCTCGTGGAGTTCCTCATCCCGTCCGGCAGTTGGCCCCGCCCCATGCGATGGGCGCGCGCCGCGCGCCGCCGGATCGAACGGGCCCGCCGCTACTCCCAGATCAGCCGGATCTTTATGCGCCACGGCCTCGGCCGGTACGTGCGCGGTCGGGCCAGCCTGGACCGGGCCGCCCGCACGGACGAGGCGGGAGCCGAGGCCGCGCGCTCGCTGCGGCTGGCCCTGGAGGAGTGCGGTGGCACGTTCATCAAGTTCGGCCAGATCCTCTCCACCCGCCGCGACCTGCTACCCCCGCACATCGTCGAGGAGTTGAGCCGGCTCCAGAGCGACGTGCCGCCCGCGCCCTGGGCCGAGGTCGAGGCCGTGCTCCGCGAGGAGCTGGGCGCGCCCCTGGAGGACGTGTTCGCCGACTTCGACCACGAGCCGCTCGCCGCCGCCTCCATCGCCCAGGTGCACCGGGCGACCCTGCGCGGCGGCGCGCGCGTCGTCGTCAAGGTCCAGCGCCCCGGAATCCGGGACTCCGTCGAGCGCGACCTGGACATCGTCCTCGCCATGGCCCAGGGCCTGCACGTCCGCGCCCGGTCCGTACAGGGCCTGGGGCTGCGGGAGTTGGCCGACGGCTTCGCGACCGCCGTCCGCGAGGAGCTGGACTTCCGTATCGAGGCGCGCAACGCGGACGCGGTCGCGGCGGCCAGCGACGGGCACGCGCCGGACGCGCCCGTGCGCGTACCGGCCGTGGTCCACGCCCTGTCCTCCGCGCGCGTGATGGTCCAGGAGCGCCTGGACGGCGTGACCCTGGAGCACGCCGGCGCCGACGCGGACGCGCGCGGCCTGGACCGCGAGGCGCTGGCCCGTACGGTGCTGGGCGCGATGCTGCGGCAGATCATGCGGGACGGCGTCTTCCACGCGGACCCGCACCCCGGGAACATGCTGCTGCTCGCGGACGCGGGCTTCACGACCTCCCACGGCCTCAACGGGACGGTCCCCGGCCCGAGGAACGGCTCCAGCCCGGGAGTCGGGCACGGCGCGAGCGCCGGTTCGGCCCGGATCGGGCTGCTCGACTTCGGCTCGGTCGGCCGGATCGACGCGACCGTACGGGACGCGATCCAGTATCTGCTGCTGGCCGTGGACCGGGGCGACTCCGCCGCGATGTGCGACGCGCTGCTCGACCTCCTCGGCCCGCGCCGCCCCGACGCCACCGCCCCCGACGACGGCCCGGTCCTCGACGCGCTGCTCCTGGAGCGTGAGTTGGGCCGCTTCATGGCCCGCCACCTGGGCCCTTCCAGCCGCCCGGACACCGGCACGTTCACGGCCCTGTTCCAGCTGATGACCCGCTTCGGCCTGGCCGTGCCGCCGGAGGTCGCGGCGGTCTTCCGCGCCCTGGCGACCCTGGAGGGCACGCTGACCCGGCTCTCCCCGGGCTTCGACCTGGTGGCGGAGGCCCGCCGGGTCGCCACCGCGCTGGTGACCGAGCGTCTGACGGCCGCCCCGGCCGGCCGG
>NZ_LIQY01000514.1 GCF_001418495.1 Streptomyces pathocidini
GCCTCAGGGGCCGCGGCCCCGAGCAGGCCGTGCTGCGCCACGGAGTGACCGTCACCGGCGTCGTGCTCGCCCTCGCCATCGCCCTGGCCATCGGGTTCGACCACGGCCGGCCGTCCAGGATGCAGGCCACGACCGACATCAGCTGGATCCCCGCCCTCGACGTGCGCATCCACCTCGGCATCGACGGCATCTCGCTCCCCCTCCTCGTCCTGACCGCGCTGCTGACCTTCCTCTGCGCGCTCTACAGCTACTTCCGCATGCCCCAAGGGCCCTCCGCCAAGGGCTTCGTGGCGCTGCTGCTCGTCCTCGAATCGGGCACGCTCGCCACCTTCGCCGTACTCGATCTGCTGCTGTTCTTCCTGGCGTTCGAGATGGTGCTCATCCCGATGTACTTCCTCATCGCCCGCTGGGGCGGTGCGCAACGCGAGGCCTCCGCCTGGAAGTTCATCCTCTTCACGCTGCTCGGCTCGGTCGTCATGCTGCTCGGCCTCCTCGTCGTCGGTCTGCAGGGCGGCACGTTCGACATGGTGGCACTCGCCACTGACAACGGTTCATCGCTCGGTCGCAGCGCGCAGTTGACCGCCGCCCTCGCCATCGGCCTGGGCCTCGCGGTCAAGACGCCGATGTGGCCGCTGCACAGCTGGCTCCCCGACGCGCACACCGCCGCCCCCACCGTCGGCTCCGTCCTCCTCGCCGGTGTGCTGCTCAAGATGGGCACCTACGGCTTCGTACGGATCGTGCTGCCCATCGCCCCCGAGGGCGCCCACACCCTCGCCCCCTACCTCGCGGCCCTCGCCGCCGTCGGCATCGTCTACGGGTCGCTGGCCTGCCTCGCCCTCGCGCGCAGGGGCGCGAAGGGGGACCTGAAACGGCTCATCGCGTACTCCTCCGTGGGCCACATGGGCTTCGTGCTCCTCGGCATCGCGACGCTCACCCCGACCGGCGTCAACGGCGCGCTGTTCGCCAACATCGCGCACGGCCTGATCACCGGCCTCCTCTTCTTCCTCGTCGGCGCCGTCAAGGAGCGCTACGGGACCACCGACCTGGACCAGCTCTCCGGTGCGACCGGAGCCGCCCTCTACGGCCGGGCCCCGCGCCTGGGCGGCCTGGTCGCCTTCGCCGCCGTGGCCTCGCTCGGCCTGCCCGGACTGGCCGGATTCTGGGGCGAGATGCTCGCCATGTTCGGCGCGTTCAACCCGGCGGAAGGGCTCAGCAGGCCCGCGTACCTGACCTTCATGGTCCTGGCCGGACTCGGCGCGCTCCTCACCGCCGCGTACCTGCTCCTGGTCGTACGCCGGGTGTGCATGGGCGACCACCTCCCGGGCGACCCCGTCCCGAGCGGACACCTCGCCGGTGACCGCCCGGAGCCCGCCGACGGCCCCGGGCCGAAAAGCGCTGTCCGTACGCCCGCCCCGGCTGATACACCCGCCCCGGCCGATGTGCGCCACCACGAGTTCGCCGCCTGGACCCCGCTCGTCGCCCTCACCGTCCTCACCGGACTCTGGCCCGCGGCCCTCCTCGGCCTCACCGACCCGGCCGTGCAGCGGCTCCTGACCGGAGGCAAGTGATGACCGTCACCGCCGCGGGCCTCGTCCAGTCCATCGACTGGCTCGCGATCGCCCCGCCCACCATCGCCGCCGTCGCGGGCCTGGCCGTCCTCGTGGCGGACCTCTTCGTCCCCGAGCACCGCAAGCCCGTACTCGGCCGGCTCGCGATCGCCGGCCTCGCCCTGGCCGCGCTCTCCCTGCTGCCCCTGCTCGGCGGCGACCGCAGCACCTTCTGCCTGACCTCCGACGCCGACATCTGCAGCTACACCGCCGACCACTTCACACTGGCCGTCCAGTTCCTGGTCCTGGCGGGCGCCCTGCTGACGGCCCTGCTGTCCGTCGGCGCCGTGGCCGAACAGCGGCTCCCCGCGGGGGAGTTCTGGTTCCTGCTGCTCTCCTCCGCCGCGGGCGCGGCCCTGTTGCCCGCCTCGCGCGACCTCGCGACCCTCGTCGTCGCCCTGGAGGTCGCCTCGCTGCCCAGCTTCGCGCTCGTCGGGCTGCGCCGCGGCGACCGGCTCTCCTCGGAGGCCGCCCTCAAGTTCTTCCTGTCCTCCGTGGCCGCCACCGCGATCACGCTCCTGGGGGTCAGCTTCGTCTACGCCGCCACCGGCTCGATGCACCTCTCCGAGGTCGCCCGCGGCCTCGCCGACGTCCCCGCCCGGCTCGACCACCTGGCAGCGGCCGGAGTCGCCATCACGCTCGTCGGCTTCGCCTTCAAGACGGCCGCCGTCCCCTTCCACTTCTGGGTCCCCGACACCTATGTGGGGGCGCCCCTGCCCGTCGCCGCGTACCTCTCGGTCATCGGCAAGGCCGTCGGCTTCACCGGTATCATCCTGGTCACGGTCCTCGCCTTCCCGTCCTACGCGCGCGTGTGGGGGCCCGCCGTCGCCGTGCTGGCCGCCCTCACCATGACCGCGGGCAACGTGGCGGCCCTCCGCCAGCGCCCCGACCGCGCCCACAGCGCCGTACGTCTGCTGGCCTGGTCCTCGGTCTCCCAGGCGGGCTACCTCCTGGTGCCGATCGCGGCCGCCGCGTACGTGGACGACCCGGGCCGCGCGATCGGCTCCACCGTCGCGTACGCGCTGATGTACGCCGCCGTGAACCTCGGCGCCTTCGCGGTCGCCGCGCTCGTCGCCCGTACGAGCCCGGCCAACCGCATCGCCGACTACCGCGGCCTGTACGCCTCCCGCCCCCTGGCTGCGCTCGCGCTCGGCTTCTTCCTGCTCTGCCTCGCGGGCCTGCCGCCGGGCGTGATCGGGCTGTTCGCGAAGGTCACGGTCTTCTCGGTCGCGGTGGATGCTGGCCTCGGCTGGCTGGCCGTCGTCATGGCGGTGAACGTCGTGATCGCGCTCTACTACTACCTGCTGTGGACGGCCGTCCTCTTCCGCACGCCGGAAGCCGGGCCGGAGGCCGGGACCGGGGCCGGG
>NZ_LIQY01000515.1 GCF_001418495.1 Streptomyces pathocidini
ATCACCGACCACGGCGCCGTCGCGGACGCCGCCACCGACTGCACGGGAGCGATCCGGGGAGCGATCGAGGCCTGCCACGCGGCGGGCGGCGGGCACGTGCTGGTGCCCGCGGGACGGTGGGCGACCGGCGCGATCCATCTGCTCAGCGGAGTGGACCTGCACGTCGCCGAGGGGGCGACACTGCTGTTCACCACCGACCCGGCCGCCTACCTCCCGGTCGTCCGCACCCGCTGGCAGGGCGTCGAGGCCTACAACTACTCGCCCCTGATCTACGCCTACCGCCAGCACGACATCGCCGTGACCGGGCGGGGCGTCCTCGACGCGCAGAGCGACAACCAGCACTGGTGGCCGTGGAAGGGCTCCGGGCAGTACGGCTGGAAGCCGGGGATGCCCAAGGAACTGGACGACTGGACGAACCTGGAGCGCTGGGGCGTCGAAGGGGTACCGCTGCAGGAGCGCGTCTTCGGCGAAGGCCACTACCTGCGGCCGAGCTTCGTCCAGCCGCACTCGTGCCGGAACATCCTCATCGAGGGCGTGACCCTGCGCAACTCCCCCTTCTGGAACATCCACCCGGTGCTGAGCCGGGACATCACGGTCCAGGACGTCACCGTCGAGTGCCAGGGCCCCAACAGCGACGGCTGCAACCCGGACTCCTGCCAGAACGTGGTCATCCGGCGCGTCACCTTCGCCACCCACGACGACTGCATAGCCATCAAGTCCGGGCGCGACCAGGACGGTTGGCGGGTCGGCGTGCCCTCCCGGGACATCCTCATCGAGGACTGCGTGTACCACACCGGCGGCGCCGCCGTGGCCATCGGCAGCGAGATGAGCGGCGGCGTGTCCGACGTGACCGCCCGGCGCCTGTACCTGCCGCGCCACCCGGACCTGGACGAGGACAGCGTCGCCTCCGTCCTCAACGTCAAGTCGACCCCCACCAGGGGCGGTTACGTCCGCGACGTCCGTGTGACCGACGTACGGGCGCCGGCCTGGACCTACGTACCGTTCGAGGTGACCTTCCAGTACGCGGGCGGCACCGGCGGCGAAGCCTTCGCGGAGGTGTCGCGCCTGACGGCCGAGCGCTGGGACATGGGCGGCCCCTGCGAGTACCCCATCCGCATCCGCGCCCACGCCGACGCGCCCGTCCACGACGTGCGGCTGGCCGATCTCACCTTCCGGGACGCCGCCCAGGAACCGCTGCTGCAGTCTGTCGTGGGCCTGTCCCTGCGTGATGTAGTGATCAACGATGTAGCGATCAACGATCGACCGGCCGCACCCCGCACCGGTGGGGCGGCGACGTGAGACCCGATGGAGGGCCCATGACCGTCAGCAACCCGTCCCGGGCCGCAGTGGTGGGCACCGGCTCCCGCGCCCAGATGTTCACCACCGCGCTGGCCCGGCGCCCGGGCCTGCGGGTGGCGGCGCTGTGCGACCCCAACCCCGTGCGGATAGCCCACCACCAGCGCCTCCTGAAGGAGGCGGGCGAGCCCGAGGCCGCGGCCTGGACACCCGGCGAGTTCGAGCGGCGGCTGCGTTCCGAAGGCATCGACGCGGTGGTCGTGACCACCGTGGACGCGCTGCACGACGCGTACATCGTGCCCGCGCTGCGCGCCGGCTGCCGGGTGGTGACCGAGAAGCCGATGACCACCGACGCGGCCCGCTGCCGCCGCATCCTGGACACCGTCGAGGAGACCGGCAACCACCTGTCGGTCGCCTTCAACTACCGCTTCAACCCGGTGCACGAGGAGGTCCGCCGCCTCCTGGCGGAGGGCGCCATCGGGGACGTGCTCTCCGTCCACTTCGAGTGGCTGCTGGACACCCGGCACGGCGCGGACTACTTCCGCCGCTGGCACCGCGAGAAGGAGAACAGCGGCGGGCTGATGGTCCACAAGTCCAGCCACCACTTCGACCTGGTCAACTGGTGGCTGGGCGCCCGCCCGCAGCAGGTCTTCGGCTACGGGCGGCTCGGCTTCTACGGCCGCGAGGCGGGCGAGCACACCGGCTACCGGCGCGAGTACGAGCGCGCGCACGGCGCGGCCCAGGCCGCGGACGACCCGTTCGCGCTCCACATGGCCGAGAACGACGCCCTGCGCTCGCTCTACCTCGACGCCGAGTCCGAGGACGGCTACCACCGCGACCGCAACGTCTTCGGCGACGGCATCACCATCGAGGACGACATGGCGGTGCTGGTCCGCTACGACACCGGCGCCACCATGACGTACCACCTCACCGCCTACTCCCCCTGGGAGGGCTACCGGGTGATGTTCAACGGCACCGGCGGGCGGCTGGAGTTGGAGGTCGAGGAGAGCCTGTGGCAGCCGCCGCGGATCACCAACACCTCCGGCCAGGGCGCCATCCACGGCGACAAGGCCCTCGCCAACGCCGGCGGCCCTCGCATCCTGCTGCGCCCGCTGTGGGAGGCGCCGCGCGAGGTGGCGGTGGCGTCCTACGACCACGCCGGGCACGGCGGCGGCGACGAGCGGATGCTCAACTCCCTCTTCGGACCCGTCGACCCGTCGACCCCGGTCGACACCGGCGACGCCGCCAAGCAGCGCGCCACGGAGGCGGACGGCGCCCTGGCCCTGGCCACCGGCCTGGCGGCCAACGAGTCGTTCACAACGGGCACACCGGTAACGACGAACGACCTGGTATCGCTACCGGGCGCCTGACGGAGGCGGCTATCAAGCGCCGGACGGACTGGAAAATCCAGCCGTCCGGCGCTTGGTCTTTCCAGCCCGTCCGGCGCTTGAGGACAAGCCCGAAGGGCTGAGTCTCCCGAGGCCCGCCCCGACCGGTTTCCCAGCCCGTCCGGCGTTTGAGGACGAGCCCGGAGGGCGATCAGGGGGCCTGGGGGCGGAGCCCCCAGTTTCGGGAAGGGGCGGAGCCCCCAGTTTCGGGAAGGGGCGGGCTGGGGAAAAGCCCGCCGCAGGCGCTACGGCAAACCCGCGCAATTCACGTCCAGATCCCACAAGATGACCGACAGCGCGTACGGACTGACCGTATGGTCACCATGGGTCGCATCCTCCAGCAGCTCCCAAGACCCCCTCCCCACCTCCCCACCCGTGATCACCTCAACGCGATGCCGTGCCACCGGCGCGTAACTGCGGTGCCCGACCCCGTTGAAGCAGCACGCGTCGAACCGGTTCAGGATCTGGATCTGGCGCCGGTCCTTCCCGACCGACGCCAGCGCATAGAAGTCCATGAAGTCGGCGATCGCGTAGAACGCGGGATGGCGGTCCTTGCGCTGCTCCCAGTCCCCGGTGGTGGGGCTGGGCTTGGGCGGCGCGGACCGCAGGAAGAACGGCAGCGAGCCGGCGGTCGGATAGCTGCGGGTGACCCGGGGGTCGAGCGCGGGGTAGACCGTCGTGGCCCAGCCGCCCCCGGACAGCCCGACCATCTGCACGGAGGTCGGCTCGTGGACCTTGCGGACGTGGTTCATCGCCACCACGAGCGGCTCCAGGAAGAACCGCAGAGTGGAGAACCCGGGCGTCTCCCAGGGGACGAGGTCGTTGTGCGACCCCACCACGACCTTCTTGGCGGGGTCCTGGGGGTCCTCCAGCTCGCGGGGGTTCCAGTGGTAGAGCGGCATGGCGAACAGCAGCACCCCGTACCCGGCGTCGAGCAGCGCCTGCGCCGTCCGCGCCATCGTGCTCGGCTCCTCGCCGTGGCCGTTGTGATAGAAGGCGAAACGACGGTGGCCGGCGTGGTGCGGCCAGCGGTCCGGCAGGAGCAGGAAGACGGTCGTGCTGAGCCCGTACGGCAGCCGCACCGTGAGCCGGTCGATCCGGTCCACGCCCGTGAACTCCGGTATCTCCGGAGCCGCGACCCCGCGCTCCACCTCCGGCAGCGCCGAGGGCAGCCGCCCGTCCGCCGACTTCCAGACCTCGCTCACCAGCGCGGCCCGCACGGCGGCCACATCGGCCTCGCTGCGCACCGCCATCAGCTCTTCGGCATCGACCCCGACGACCTCCTGCGGCAGCGCCTTGTACGTGATGGCGTGGGCGGCCGCCACTTCCTGGTTGACGGGTCCTACGGGGCGGGGCGCCCGGGGCCGGGCGCCCCGCCCCGTAG
>NZ_LIQY01000516.1 GCF_001418495.1 Streptomyces pathocidini
CTCCCACCAGGCGGATCCGGACGATCCGGCCGGTCCCGACCGCTTTGCCCGCCCATCTCACACCTCGGCATCCCATGTCGGGCGTGAGGCAAGTCGCACAGACTCGTCGCGCGCCCTCCCCTCATCCACCGCCCCGTCCGCAACCGCTGCCCGTAGACTCCCTCCAGTGACACGCCCCGGGACGCACGACAAAGTGGCCGGGGCTGTCGGCAAAACGCAGTGATCAGGGAGGAATGGTCGTCGTGAGCAGCAGGCCATCCCGAGGCGCTGCTCGCCTCGCCGCCATACTGGACGCCCTCCCCGACGCCCTCCTGCTGGTGAACTGCAACGGCACGGTCGTCAACGCCAACACCATCGCGCTCGAGACCTTCGAGACCCAGGGCGACGCCCTCGTCGGCCGCGGCCTGCTCGACCTCCTGCCGTCCTTCGACTCCCGGCGCATCCCCGGCTCCATGCGGCTGCCCGACGACGACCAGGGCCGCACCAAACCCACCCGCATGATCGCCCGGCGCACCGACGGCTCGGAGTTCCCGGTCGAGGTCACCAGCGCCAACCTGGAGGACGCCCGCACCCCGTACGCGGACCCCTCCTCGCAGCACTACACCGGCGACGAGCTGCTGATGCTCGTCGTACGCGACCTGTCCGGCACCGTGGACACCGAGGCCGAGCTGGCCCGGCAGCAGCGCCAGACCGAGATGATCCTGCGGGCCGCGGCCGAGGGCGTCGTCGGCGTGGACACCGACGGCAAGGTCGTCCTCGTCAACCCCTCCGCGGCCCAGATCCTCGGCTACCGCGCGAGCGACCTCGGCGGCCAGGAGCTGCACCCGCTCGTCCACCACTCGCGCCCCGACGGCAGCCCGCTGCCGTACGCGGAGTCGCCGCTCGCCGACACCATGCGCTCCGGCCGCAAGCACCGGGTGCGCGGCCAGGTGCTGTGGGCCAAGGACGGCCGGGCGGTACCCGTCGACCTGACGACCGCGCCCGTACGGGACGGGGACCAGCTCGTCGGCGCGGTGATGACCTTCACCGACCGGCGGAAGCACGACGCGCTGGCCGCCCGCCACGCCCAGCTGCTGGCCGTGCTGGACGAGTCGCTGCGCGGCCCGCTGGAGCAGCTGCGCACCGAGCTGGCCACGCTCGCCTCGGACGACGCCGGGCAGCTGTGGCCCGAGGCCAACCAGGTCCTGCACTACCTCACCGCCGGGTACACGCGGATGACCACGCTCATCGACAACGTCCTCGGCTACCAGCGGCTCGACGCGGGCCGGGAGAAACTGGCCCTGGCGAAGGTGGAGCTGGACGCGGTCGTGGCGGCGGGGGTCGAGGGCGCGGTCGAGCTGATCGGGCCCGGCCGCGCGCAGTTCGCGGTGCACGCGCCGCCGATCGAGGCCGAGGTCGACCCGGAGCGGCTGGCCACGGCGCTCGCCCACCTCATCGCGGACGTGGCCGGGGTCGACGCGACCGGCAACGCCCCGGCGGGCGGGGGCTCCGGCGACTCGACGATCGTCGTCGCAGCCGCGCAGCGCGGGAAGACGGCCCGCATCGAGGTCCGCGGCCCGTACTCGGGCGGCGACCCGGTCCACGAACCGGTCGTCCGCGGCATCGTCCAGCGCCACGGCGGCGTCCTCCAGACCCACGAGGTCCCCGGGGGCGGCGCCAGCGCGTACGTCCTGGAGGTCCCCCTCACCGCCAAGTCCTCCCCGTCCTCCTCCCGCCCCACCAAGCCCGCCACGGACGCCGACCGCGACAACGCCACCACGGTGATGCCGGTCCCGAAGGCCCGCCGGAGGGGGACGCCTTCGGGGAACGGGCCCATGGCCGACGCCGGCGGGCGGACGCCCGGTGGCCACACGGGCCTTCACGGCCCCGCGGGCCCGCCGCGCGACGGGGCCGGCACGGGCGGCGCCCGGGCAGCCGCGGCCACGACCGATGCCCAGGACCGGACGGCCGGTGGCCACACGGGCGTTCACGGCCCCGCGGGCCCGAACCCGAGTGCCGCCGAGGGCGGACCGACGGACCGGGCGGGGGCGGGTGGCCGCACTGGCGGCACGGGTGCACACAGTCGCGCCGGCGGCGGCCACGTGGGTGTTCACGGCACCGCGGGCGGGGGCTTCGCAGGCGGTGGCGCCGGGGCCCATGCGAGGGCGGACGGCCAGACGGACGCGGACATGACCGGCGCCGACGGACGGACTGCCGGTGGGCACGCGGGCGTTCACGGCGCCGCGGGCCCGGGCTTCCCCGGCGGGCGAACGGCGGGGGACGGTGCGGGCGTTCACGGCGCCGCGGGGCACCCCGGCGACGCGCACCCGGGCTCGGGGCATCCCGACACCGAAGGCGGAACCGCCGGTGGCTACGAGGGCGCCGCGCCCGCGCAGGCGCCGGGCGGGCGGCGGCGGGCCCGGCGCGCTGCGGCGGACGGGTCGACCGGGGCCGTGGACGTGCGCTCCAGCGGCCAGGCCGTACCCGGCCAGGAGGCGAGTGCGACCGGCGGCGCGAATCGAGCACCGCATGACGCGGCGGACGGAGCCCCCACCGGAGCAGCGGACGCGTACGCCGCGACCGACGGCGGGATGCCCGGCGGGCCGAACGCCGCCGCCGGGGCAAACGGGCCGACCGGTCCCGCCGGCTTGGCCGGTCCGGGTGGCCAGGTCGGTCCGGGTGGCTCCGGCGGCAGTGGCGGCGGAGCCAATTCCCCGAACGTACCGGCCCCTTCGGGCCCGGCGCCCGACGCGCACCCGCACGGCCTGCGCGCGCTGCCCGCGCTCCCCGCCGCGCAGTCGCACCCCGCCGAAGCCCGGCACGGCGCGCCCGCCGAGGCCGACCCGTATGCCTCCGAGAGCGGCGCCCCCCAGGGCCCGCACGACCCTGAAAGCACCCCGGCGCCGCGGCCCACCGGGCGGCGGCGCGGACGCCCAAGTCCCGCGGAGAACCAGCCCGTACCGCCCGGCGGCATCCCGCAGCCCGGCACGGCCGAAGGCCCGCAGGCAGGCGGTCAGCCCGCGACCGGCGGCCGCCCGACTGGCCGCCGCGCCCGGCACGGCGCCATCGAGCAGCACCAGCAGGCCGAGCCGCAGGCGCACGGCACGCTGGCCACGGCCTCGGAGCGGCCGGAGAACGGCGAGGAGCAGGGCGAGTTCAGCTCCCCGAAGGGAGCGCACGCGGCGAGCGCGAACGGCGTGTACGTCGCCGGGGCCAACGGTTCGGGCATCTCCGTACCGCACCAGGGGAGCGGCCCGGAGCCGCACTACGCACCCACCGAACCGACCGGCCGCCGCGCCCGCCACGGCGCGCGCCCCGCGGACGCCCACGACGCCGAAGGCCGCGCCGACGCCGCCCAGGCCACGCCCGGGGCCCTGCCCGCCCTGCCCGGCACGGCCTCCACCGACGTCGCCGTACCCGAAGGCCGGGGCGGCCACGGCGCCAACGGCCAGGCGCAGCCGCAGGGCCTGGCGCCCGTGCAGCCGAACGCAGCCCTTCCCTCCCAACGCCGCCCGGCGGGGCACCCGTCGGCAGGCGTCAACGGCGCGGGCC
>NZ_LIQY01000517.1:0-3320 GCF_001418495.1 Streptomyces pathocidini
ACCTCCAGCGTCTTCAGATTGCGTGCGTTGACCCCCACGAGCCCCGCCCCCAGCTCCACCGCCCGCGCCGCCTCCTCCTCGTCGTGCACCTCGACCAGTGCCGTCATGTCCAACTCCCGGACCAGCCCGTAGAGTTCCCGCAGCCGTACGTCGTCCAGCGCCGCCACGATCAGCAGCACCAGATCCGCCCCACACGCGCGTGCCTCCCAGATCTGGTACTCCGAGACGATGAAGTCCTTACGGAGCACGGGCACGCGGACGGCCTCCCGCACGGCCCGCAGATCGTCCAGGGACCCCAGGAACCGCCGCTCCTCCGTGAGCACGCTGATCGCGGCGGCACCGCCCCGCGCGTACTCGGCCGCCAGCAGCGCCGGGTCGGGAATCTCCGACAGCCGCCCCTTCGACGGGCTGGCCCGCTTCACCTCGCAGATGACCGCCACGTCGGACCCGTCCCAGGCCGCCAGCACGTCCTGCGGCGGCGCGACACTCCCGGCCTCCGCCCGCACGTCGGCAAGCGACCTGACGCCCTGTCGCCTCCGGTAATCCTCCGTGGCCCCGGCCACCAAGCTCTCAAGAACGTTCATGACCCCCAGCAGACCTCAGCCGATCCACGAGAGGTAGGGCCTTAAGCCCCGAGGCCGGACCCGACCACCGTCGGGCCTTCAGAGTCTCGACCAAATGTGACGTAGACCACCAAAGACTACCAAACCCAAGACCTGATAGATCATCAAGTTCCTTGTGAAATCAAGAACTTGCGATGCGCGGCGCGCGAATCGCGGCTAGATGCATGAAATTTGAACTTTGGGCAAAAGTTGATCGCCGCTGATATAAAACTCCCATAAGGCGCGATCGAGGCCGTCAGGGGACAGATACCCGGGGTCGTCCATGGGGGTTGGGGGAATGAGTGCGGACACACGGCCGACGGCCCATCACGCCGTAAACACACGGCCCATCACGCCGTAAACACCAGGCTTCCACCCCGGCCCAGGGGTGGAAACAAAAGGGGTGCGTCCCTGTGGAAGAGGAACGCACCCCGCGGCTGCCTTCAGCCGGAACCGCTCAGTCAAGCAGTTGTTGGGAGATTAGCATGTCTCTTTTCGGGCTCTCAAAGAAGAGTGTCGCCGCGTGCGGCACGATGATCGCCGGTGTCGCCGCTCCGCTGACGCTGGCCGCGACCACTCCGAATGTCCTGACGGGCTACTTCGGGCTCACCGGCGCGACCGCGAACAGGGTCCTGAACGCCATTGAGGCGGGTACCGACATCGCCGCGGCACTTTCCGTCCTGGGCGGCGTCTCCGCGGCCGGCGGTGTGGCCATGTGGATGCTCAAGCAGGCCATCGCCAAGGGCGGTCGCAAGGCCGTCGTCGCCTGACGTTCGAGCGGCCTGCCGTTGCCGGGACGCCATGTGCGTCCCGGCAACGGGACGCTCGAAGCGCAGGTGGCGCCGCGCCGGCACCAGCCGACGGCGGGTGACGCAGCGGCGCAGGAGGACGGAGCATCACCGTGACGACTTCGGAGATGGCCGGGGAGCCGACAGCCAGCACCGGGGAGCCGGCAGCGAGCACCCGGGAACCGGCAGCGCGCGAACCGGGCGCCGGCAGGGCAGCCCCCCTCCGCCGGGTGCTGGCCCGCCGGCGGGCGGCCCTGATCGCTGGTCAGTTGCTCTGGGCCCTGGCCCTGACCACCGGTGTCCTGTTGTCGGACGGCATACCTTCCGCGGTTCACACCGAACCCAAGACACCCGGCACCGGCCTGTTCTTCGGGATTCTCGCGAACAACGCAGGCGTCGCCGCACTCGCGTTCAGCGGAGTCGCCACCTTCGGACTGACCACTATTCCCTTCACGCTGGTCTCCGGAATCGGAGTGGGTGTCTTTGTCGGCCACGCGTACGCCTTGGAGGGCGGGGCCGGCGGAGCATTCTGGCCGACGTTCCTTCCCCATGCGGCGATCGAACTCCCGGCGCTCGGTTTCGCGGTGGCCGCCGGCCTCGTCACCGGGATCGCCGCCGTACGAAGAATGGTGTCCGGGAGCCGAGGCGAAGGAATGGGCGCGCATTTCGTCGACTCGGCGGTTCTGTTCGGTATTTCTCTGGCCATGCTCGTGGTGGCCGCGGGGGTGGAAACATGGATAAGCGCTCGGTGACCGGCCCACGCGCCCGATTCCGCTGGGCCGCCGCGTCGGTGACGCTGCTGATGGCCCTGGTCAACCTCACCTTGCTGGGGCAGTACCGTGCCGCGGTCCTGGAGCGGGTGCCGGATGCCCCGCCGGGGGCTGTGAAGGCCGGTGTCGCGGCCGCCCTGCTGTTCGGTTCGGTACTCAACGCTCTGGGCGTGCTGGTGCTGTTGTTCCTCGCGGGCGCGGCCGGCGCGGCCGCCTGCCGGGCGTTCGGCACCCACACGGAGTTCACCAGGGTTCGCGTCACGGTGGCGCTGGCGGTCGCCCTCTTCCTCGCCGCGAAGGTGGTCGTGATCACCGCGGCGTCGCTGGCGTTCGGCGTACCGCAGGCCCGGCACGTGACCGAACTCATCGGCTCCGCCGACCTGTCACTGCTTCTGCTCGCGGCGGGCTGCGCCTTCGCCGTCCGGCGCGTGAGCGGCCTGACCTGGGGGCGCAGCGCGGTGTGCGCCGCGGCGCCGACCGCGGTGTTCGCGGCGTTCTGCCTGATCCCCACCTGACGCCCTGAAAGACGAGGCAAAGCCGAGCGATGAGAGGGGACTTGAGGATGTCTGGGGCCTTCGGGACCGGGCGGGCAGGAAAGACGGCCGCGGGTCTGCTGACCGCGGCCGGGGCGGTGGTCTCGGGCACCCGGGCTGTCTGGTTCTGGGCCGACCAGGCGGGTACGGCCAGGGCCGTCGAACACTCGGCGACCCTCGCCGACAACGCTCGTGGCGGCGTCCTGGAGTTGCAGAACCTGCTCAACTGGGGCTGGCTCGGCGTCGCCGCGGTGTTGCTGGCCATGGCCGTGCCCGTCGGCCTGGTCGGGATGGGGCGGTGGCTGCTGTTCGGCTTCTCGGCCCTGGTGTGCCTGCCCCTCGGAGTGGCCGGATGGAAGCTGCCGGCCGCGGACGGACTCGACGCGCTGGCGCTGCTCTTCTGCGGCTGCGTGGTGTCGGCGAGCGCTGTCGCGCTGCTCACGTCACCGAGGCAGACATGAGCCTGCGCGGAGCGGCTGCGTGGCGCAGAGCCGCTGCGTGGCGCGGAGAGAGCGCGTCGCGCGGAGCAGGCGCGTGGCGCGCCGGGATCGCGCTCGCCGAGGGCGATCTGCGCCGCCGTCGCAACCGGCTTCCCGGCTTTGTGAACCTCTCCCCCGCCCTGCGCAC
>NZ_LIQY01000517.1:3373-3524 GCF_001418495.1 Streptomyces pathocidini
CCGTACGCCCCGCCCAGGCCCGGCTGTTGCTGGATCCCGCGGACCGTGGGGTGCTGCTGCCCTGGGATGTGCCGCCCGCAACGGTCTTCATGGCTCGTCTCGTGCTCCCCGCCCTCGCCGGAGCCGTGGGCCTGGTGGCCGCGGTCGCGGT
>NZ_LIQY01000518.1 GCF_001418495.1 Streptomyces pathocidini
CCTCCCGCCCGCACGGCCTCCTGCTCACAGCCCGGGCCGGAGAGCAGGCACCGCCCACCACCCGACCCACGGCCGCTCCGGAACGCCAACTCCCCACCATAGGCACCGGTTTCGTACGGGGTTTCGTACGCGGGTTTCGTACGCGACTGACCGACGGTGGCGACCGAGGCCGCGCTCCGGCTGGCCGGTCACGGGGGCGCCAGGCAAGCCCGGCAACACCCGTACCCGCTCGGCAAGTTGGGACGCGCCGACGGTCGCGTACGCCACCTGGCAGTAGCGCTCGGGGAAGCCCCGGGAACCGTGGACGAGAGGCATGCACTCGGGGGCGGAGGGGCCGAGGTCGGCGGCCATGGAAGAAACCTCCAGCTCCTCGCAAGTTCAAGCACTCACTTGGGGCTTAACGGAGTCACCTTTTGTCCAATTTTCAAGAATCCTCCGTACAGTTGAGCCATGACGACGGGACCCGACGACGAGCCGCGCTGGCTCTCCGCCGACGAACAGCGCTCCTGGCAGGCATATGTCCAGGCCAGCACGCTGCTGGAGGACCATCTCGACCGCCAGCTCCAGCGCGATGCCGGCATGCCGCACATCTACTACGCGCTGCTGGTGTACCTCGAGAGAGCCCCCAGGCGCCGGCTGCGGATGACCGAGCTGGCCCGGATCGCCAAGATCACCCGGTCCCGTCTCTCGCACGCCGTCGCCCGGCTGGAGAAGAGCGGCTGGGCGCGCCGCGAGGACTGCCCGTCCGACAGGCGCGGCCAGTTCGCGATCCTGACGGACGAGGGGTGCGCGGTGCTGGAGCGGTCCGCGCCCGGCCATGTCGCCGCCGTGCGCGGCGCGATCTTCGACCGGCTCACCCCTGAGCAGGTGGCCCAACTCGGCGAGATCTGCGCCACGATCACCGAGGGACTCGAGCCGGACCGCGGCGCGGACCTGCCCTGGCGGCGGTGACGCCAGGGCTTCGGCCGGGACCCTGCGGCGATGACGCCAAGCCTCCCGGCAGGGTGACCCATCAGATCGGCCGCGTCCACACGACGGCGCCCTCACCTCCCGAAGGACATGAGGGCGCCGTCGTCATACAGGTGGCTGAGCAGCACTCAGTGACTGAGCACCGGCATCTTCGCGGCCTCGTCCTCGTCGCCGGAGCCCGACGCCGCGACCGGACCGCCGCCGCCCCGGGTCGTGATGAGCGTGAAGGCGATCGTCGCCGACAGGGCCAGGATGCCGACCGCCCACCAGATCGCGGCCGTGTAGCCGTGCACCATCGACTCCAGTTGCAGCAGCTTGACGGCCGGACCGCCCGCGGCCTGCGCCTCGGCGGCGTGCGAGGTCGCGTACGCCGTGGTGGCACTCGCCGCGATCGTGTTCAGCAGGGCCGTGCCGATCGCGCCGCCCACCTGCTGCGAGGTGTTGACCATCGCGGAGGCGACACCCGCGTCGCGCGGCTGGACGCCGTGCGTGGCCAGGCTCATCGCGGGCATGAACGCCGTACCCATACCGAGCCCGAGCAGCAGCTGCGCGGGCAGGATCAGCCCGGCGTACGAGCTGCCGACCTCCAGCTGGGTCAGCAGCAGCATGCCGATGCCCGCGACCAGGAAGCCCGGGGTCATCAGCGCGCGCGGCGGGACGCGGGTCATCAGCCGGGCGCCGATCTGCGTCGAGCCGGTGATCATGCCGACGATCATCGGCAGGAAGGCGAAGCCGGTCTTCACCGGCGAGTAGCCCTTCACGACCTGGAGGTAGTAGGTCAGGAAGAGGAACAGGCCGAACATCGCGATGACGGCCAGACCCAGCGAGGCGTACACCCCGCCGCGGTTCCGCTCGGTGACCACGCGCAGCGGCAGCAGCGGGGCCTTCACCCGGGCCTCCACCAGCGCGAACGCGGCCAGCAGCACGGCGGCCGCGACGAACAGCGCGATGGTGAAGCCGTCCGTCCAGCCGTCGGACTCGGCGCGCGTGAACCCGTACACCAGCGCCACCAGGCCCAGCGTGGACAAGGCCACGCCCGGGATGTCGAGCGGCGAGCGGTTGCGGCCGCCGGCGGGCTCGCGGATGACGAAGTAGGCGCCCGTCGCGGCGGCGATGGCGAAGGGGATGTTGACGAAGAAGGTCCAGCGCCAGTCCATGTACTCGGTGAGCACGCCGCCGAGGATCAGGCCGACGGCGCCGCCGCCGCCCGCGATCGCGCCGTAGATGCCGAAGGCCTTGGCGCGCTCCTTGGCCTCGGTGAAGGTCACCGCGAGCAGCGAGAGCGCGGCCGGGGCGAGCAGCGCGCCGAACGCGCCCTGGAGCGCACGGGCGCCGAGCAGCGTGCCCGTGCCCGCGGCGGCCCCGCCGAGCGCGGAGGCCGCGGCGAAGCCGAGCAGGCCGACGACGAACGTCCGCTTCCGGCCCCACAGGTCGGCGATCCGGCCGCCGAAGAGCAGCAGACCGCCGAAGGCGAGGGCGTACGCGGTGATGACCCACTGCCGGTTGCCGTCGGATATGCCGAGGTCGGCCTGGGCGGAGGGCAGGGCGATGTTCACGATGGTCGCGTCGAGGACGACCATCAACTGGGCGAGCGCGATGAAGACGAGCGCTCTCCAGCGTCTGGGGTCGGGCTGGTCGGTGGCGGACTGCGCGGCGGAATCTGGCATGACGGTGCCTATCTGGGGTGCGGAACAAGGATGTTCGGTACGGGACTTGCGTATGTGACTTGCGTGCGTGACGTCGGTGCCTGACGGCGTGCGCCGGCAGGTCGAGTCAGTTCTGGGTGGGTGTGTTGTGCGTGCGGTGGGAGCTGTGCGAGCCGTGGTTGCCCGGGGCCCCCGAGGCTCCGGGCTCCCCTCTTGCCGCTGTGCCCCTGTCGCTGGGCTCTTGTCGCTTGGTGTCGCCGGGGGCGCTCGGTGTCGCGGGGCCCCTGTCGCTACGTGTCGCTACGGTCAGTTCTGCTGCCGGAGGTCCTCCAACGTCGCGGCGGATCCGGGCAGTTCAGAGCGCGCCGGGGCGCGCAGCCCGTCCAGGAACAGCTGGAGGTGGCGGTGGACGAAGCGATCGAAGTCCACACAGCCTCCCCCGGATTCCGCCCGGGGGGACCCCCATCCGGGCAGCGGACGGGTCAGTTGCGTGATCGCCACCATCAGGTCGCCGACGTCGATGTCGGCGCGCAGCTGCCCCGCCTCCCGCGCCCGCTCCATCAGCGCCTCGATGTCGCGGTTGAGGCGGTCGCGGGCCTCGAGGTGGTCGGGGTGGTTTCTGTCCACGCTCTCGGAGAGCAGCGGGCACAGGGCGCCGACCCGCTCGTCGGCCGCCGCGTGCACCCAGCGCCGCAGTGCCTCGAAGGCATCGGGCTCCTCGGCGAGCGCGCGCTCGGCCTGTTCCGCGATCCGGGCCATGACGTGCAGGGTGACGTGGTGGATGAGTTCGCGGCGGTCCGGAAAGTGCCGGTAGAGGGTGGCGTTGCCGACGCCGGCGCGGCGCGCGACCTCGTCCAGCGGGACCTCGGCCCCGTACTCGACGAACATCTCGCGGGCGGCGTCGACGATCCGCTCCCGGTTGCGCTGGGCATCGGCCCGCAGCCGGGGGCGGGCCTTCAGCGCGCTCTTCAACGCGGCGACCACGGCGACGCTCCTCTCTGCGGGTTCGGCTTCTCGGTGGATTCGACTTCCGGAATCGGGGACGTGCTCCCCGATTCGCGCGGACACAGGCGTAAACGGGGAGGCGGTCCCCGGATATTTCCAGCCATGAATGTGACCTGAGACACGTCGAGAGTCGGGGGCGTCGCGAGTCGGGCCGTCGCGCGGAACCGAGAGGCGGAACCGAGAAGAGTGCCTCCCCGATAACCCCCAAGATCACCGATAACCCTCAAGATCACCGCAGCCCCCGAACAGCCGACAACATCCCCTCGTACGGCCGCTCCCGGCGCGCGGCCGAACGGGCGGCGGAACACGGTGGCTGGACAGCGCAGTCGGAAATTCGGCTGCCCCGGACCGGAAGGCGGCAGCATGAAGCCCACCCGCCCCAGCCGACGAATACCCGGCGCGGTCACACCCCCCGAGGCCCGAATACGCCGCGGTATACGCG
>NZ_LIQY01000519.1 GCF_001418495.1 Streptomyces pathocidini
CGGGCCCGGGCCCGGGCCCGGGCGCGGACCCGAGGCCGGGACCGCGCTACGCCCCCGACCCCGGCTCCGGCTCGGCCGGCCCCGGGGTGAAGCTCCTCTACATACCGGTCTCCGACCGGACGGGGTACGCGGTCGAGGTCCGCACCCAGGCGGGCAACGACGCCGCGGTCTGCCGCCCTGGCGTCCTGATCTACTGGGTCGACACCGCGGTCAACAGCGGCGAGGGCCCGATAGCGGTCAAGGACTCCACCCCCGACAGCGGCGGCTGCGCCCAGCGCCCGAACGTCAACGCCGAACTCACGGACGCCACATACCAAGTCGGCCAAAAACTCACCGACCCCCGCACGGGCATCACCATCGAGGTGACGAACAAGGACGACTCGAACACGTACGGGGTGAGGGTGCGACGCCCCTGAGGGGGGCCTGAGAGGCCCTTAGGGGGAAAGCCCGGGCCCGCGGCCGAGGTTGCCGCGATGGCCCGGGAGCCGATGGGTGGGCAGGCCTCGAAGCTCTGCCCACCCCGAGGAAAGGGTCCGCTAGGCTGTCCCCCGGGACGGCCCCGGACGGGCCGCCGCCCCATGCCCCGCCCCCGTAGCTCAGGGGATAGAGCAACGGCCTCCGGAGCCGTGTGCGCAGGTTCGAATCCTGCCGGGGGCACTCGCCGTCCAGTCAGCGTGAATCAGCCGCTGGCAAGGGCGAGTGTCGATACGAGAGAGCGGTAGTCAGTCTCACTGGCTACCGCTTTTTTGTTGGGCCCTCGTTGGCTTCTTGTTGGGCACGCGGAGTTGCGAAGCGGCGAAGTGGCCGGGCGCCCGGGCGCGTTCAGGGGTCGGTGTGCGTGCCGAGGTGCTTGATTTTCTCGAACGGGTAGCTTCCCACGCTCACCACGGCCATGGCATAGAGCGCGAAGACGACCAGCCCCCGGGTGGAGACCGACTTGCCGCCGTCGCTCAGCATCACAGCACCGAGCGGGACCAGCGGAGCGACACTGAGCACCGCGGCACCGGTACACCAGAACGCCACCAACCGGTTGGCCCGTTCCCTGAGCACGGTGTCGGCCTTCACCTCGGCCGGAACGTCGTAGCCGACGGACCTGTCGCACACCTCGCCGCGGTACCCGACGCGAGCCGCCAGGACACCGACCACTCCCATCAGGGAGAAGCAGCCGAAGATGAACATGTACGCCATGAGTGCCCCAGGAGTTCGTCCCGAGCGACCCTAGCGGACGTACTTGATGTTGAAGGCGATGACCACATCGGCCGCTGATGGCCGCCGGAACCTGACGCCCCGTTCGCGCACCGTCGGGTGACGGTCAGTTGGCATCCTGGGTGGGCACCTGGGGGCGGTGCGGGAGGTCGAGTTCGGCTTGGATTGTTTTGCCGATGGGGGCGCGGGAGAGGACCGTCCAGCGGTCCGCGAGGGTTTCGACCAGGACCAGGCCCCGGCCCGATTCGGCCAGGGCCGACGGGGGCGGCACGTCGCCGGAGGTCGGTGGGCGGCGCTCCGCCCGGGTGTCGGAGACCTCGATCCGCAGTACGGCGGGCGCCAGGGCCAGGCGCAGTTCGAAGTCCCTGCCCGGGACCCGGCCGTGCGTCACCGCGTTCGCCGCCAGCTCGGCCACGAGTACGGCCGCCGCGTCCGAGACGTCCGTGCCGTGCGGGATGCCCCAGCCGTGGAGTTGGTTCAGAGCCAGGTGGCGGGCCAGCCGGGCGCCCAGTGGGGTCGCGCTGAAGCGCTGCGTGAACACACGGACCGTGCAGGGGCGTTGGTGGGCGAGTGGTGCTGTCATGGGCCCAATCTCCCGCCCGGAACGGCCAGTTCACCAGCTTCCGGCCGCGTACGCTGCGTCATCGTACGCGCACGTATCGTGGACAGTACCCGTAACCGTTCGTGACCATAAGCAGGTTGGGAGTGTGGCCACGGGGACGTACGCGGAACACGGGAGGAGGCCGGGATGACCGGTGACATGATCGGTGCCAATGGCGGGGCTGGCGCGGCAGGTGGATGGCCATCGAGCGGCGGCGAGCCGGAGTCGTCCGACAGTCTGCGGACGTTCGGCGCGGTGGTCCAGGCCCTGCGCGAACACGCGGGCCTGAGCCGCCGGGAGTTCGCCGCCCTCGTACGGTTCTCCCAACACACCGTCGCCTCCATCGAGCAGGGGCGGCGCATGCCGGACCACGCGTTCGTGGAACGCGCGGAGGAAGTGCTGGGGAACACGGGCGCGCTACGTAGGGCGGTACGGCATCTCGCGCGCCAGCCGGGACTCGCCTCCTGGTTCCGCCACTGGGCCAGGCTGGAAGCCGTCGCCATCACCCTGTACACCTACGAATGCCGCCTCATTCCCGGGCTGTTGCAGACCGAGGCGTACGCCAGGACGCTGTTCGACAACCGTCTCCCGCCGCTGAGCGACGAGGACATCCAAGCCCAGATCGCAGCCCGCTCAGAACGGCAGCGGCTGCTGACAGAGCGCCCGCACACCGCGTTCAGTTTCATCCTCGACGAGCACTTGTTCCTGCGGCGCACTGGCGGTGCGGAGGTCACACGGGAGCTCATCGACCACGTTCTGGAACTCGCCGCGCGACGGAACATCGAGATCCAGATCATGCCCCTGACCGAAGGGACCCATCCGGGCTTGAATGGGCCCATGCAGTTGCTGGAGACGCCGCAGAACCACTGGTTCGCGTACTGCGAGGGGCAGGAGACCGGGCAGCTCGTAGCCGACCCGAAGACGGTCAGCATCCTCCAACTGCGGTATGCAAAACTGCGCTCACAGGCCCTTACACCCCAGGACTCCGCGGGCCTGCTGAAGCAGATGCGAGGAGCGCTATGAGCACCCCCCAACTGGCCTGGTTCAAGAGCAGCCACAGCAGCGGTGATTCGGGCGACTGCGTCGAGGTTGCTGTCTCCTGGCGCAAGTCCAGCTACAGCAGCGGAAGTTCCGGCGACTGCGTCGAAGTGGCTGTCTCCTGGTACAAGTCCAGCTACAGCAGCGGCGGAGACGGCGACTGCGTCGAGGTCGCTGCCTGTCCCGGGACTGTTCACGTGCGGGACTCCAAAGACAAGGAAGGTCCGCAGCTCGCCTTCTCGCCCGTCGCGTGGGCGCGCTTCGTCTCCTTCGCCAGGCGGGCGTAGACCGCTTCGGTCAGGCGGGCGTAGACCGCTTTCGCCAGGCGGCGCAGGCCGCTCTGATGTGATCTTCCCTTCACGCGCCCCCGCCGGGTCCACCCGGTACGGGGCGCGTGATCGTTTACGGGCAGGCCGTCCCCATGGGACACTCGGCGGATTTTGTGGGCTATATCTGGGCTATATGGTGTACGGCATCGCCAAAAGGTTCGAAACACCGAGGACTGTCCTTGCGCCCCTCCCGCCCCGCCGTACACCACACCGGCCGTCGCCCCCTGCGGCGGCCCGGTCGGCGTGCCGGGATCATGGCGGGGCTGCTCGCGGGGGCGGCGGTGCTCGTGACCGGGTGCGGGAACGGGCACGAGGCCGTGCCCGCCGGGCCGGCCGCCACCGCGTCCGCGCCCGTGATCCTCTGGCCCGAGCGGAAGCCCGCCAAGCTGCCCGCCGAGCAGGACCTCAAGGCCACCGCCGACCCCGTACCCGGCATCGGGCGCGTCCGGTCCATGGACATCCGGGACGTCAAGCCGCTGGATGTCGTCAAGGCCGAGGTCCGGTCGCACGCCGGGGAGCGGAGCGGGGCCGACGGGATGGACGTCCAGACGGTGCAGGCCGTCGAGGACTGCACGGCGCCGGGCACCCGTACATGCCCCGTACGGACGCCGCAGTACCACGACCTGACCGGGAACGGCCGGGACGAGCTCATCGTTGGGATCGACTTCGTCGACGGCGGCTATCTGGCGCTGCGCGCCTACACCCTCGACGACCACGGGAAGCTGCTGCGGATCCTCGCGACCATCGCCAATCCGCTCTCCATCGAGATCACCCGGCGCGAGTTGATCATCCGCGAGCCCTCCGACACCCCCGGCTACGAGCTGCGGACGTTCTGGGCCTGGGACTCGCGGCGGCAAGGGCTCGCGATCAGGGGGGACGAGGTGCGCCGCGTGGAGCGGGCCACACCCGGGACCGTGTCCCCCAGCCACGGGGTTCCCCGCGAGCCCGCGCCCTCCGGCTCCGCCCAGGGCGGCGGCGGGCGATGAAGCGCCGCCCCGCCAGGCGCCCCACCGGTCGGCCCAACAGTCGCCCCAGCGGCCGCTTCACCCGTCGGCTGCCCGCCTGGACCTCCAGCCTCTACTGGAAATTCGCCGTCTTCATCACTCTCATGTGCTGCGTCCTGGCCGCCGTGATCGGTGTGCTCGTGCACGTCTCCGTGACCCGGCAGACGCTGGAGGAGGCGCGGCGGGACGCGCTGTCACAGCTCGACACGGCGACCCGGCGGTACGTCGCCGGTGAGGCGCTGCGGCCCGGGACGGCCGTCGACCCGGCCGACCTGCCGCGCTCGCTGCGGAAGATCGCGCTCAGTGGCAAGCGGGGGACCGAGCTGGCGGAGCGCCACGGGCGGCCGACCATGTGGGCCGCGGGACCGGCCGACGGCGGGGCGCTTGCCGTGCCGATCGACTACAGCCAGGCCTCGGGCAGCATCAAGGCCCTGGACCAGGCAATCGTCGGCTCCTCGGCCATGGCCATCGGCCTCACCCTGCTCGCCGGCTTCTTCGCCGTCTCCCGGGTCACCGGCCGCCTGCACCGGACCGCCCAGGTGGCGCGGCGGATCAGCGCCGGTGATCTCGACGCGCGGGTCGGCGACCCCCGTACGCGGCGGCCGCTCCCCGCGCAGGACGAGGTGGCCGCCGTCTCCGGGGCGCTGGACGAGCTGGCGGGGACCCTCCAGGACCGGCTGCAGAGCGAGCAGCGGTTCACCGCCGACGTGGCGCACGAGCTGCGCACCCC
>NZ_LIQY01000052.1 GCF_001418495.1 Streptomyces pathocidini
GGGTGGGGGCGGAGCCCCCTGACGGTCAGTCCCCCGCCCGCTGGCGCGGGACCTCGCTGAAGGTGTCGATGACCTGGCGCATCTCCGCCAGCGCGGGCGCCAACGCGCTGACCGACCCCAGCGCCCCCGCCACCAGCAGCAGAGACCGTCTCAGCCGCGGCACCTCCGGCGCCCCGGCGCGCACCATCGCGTCCAGCGCCGCGAGTTCATCCTCGGCCACCGCCCGGTCCGACAAGTCCGCCGGGTGCCCGGCGAGTTCACGGCGCAGCCGGGACACGGCCTCGGACAGCTCAAGCACCCGAGGGTCCTCCACTACCCTCGGGTCCTGGTCGCCGTCGACCGCCTGCCCGTGCTCCACTGCTACGGCGTCCTCCACCGCCACGGCGCCCGTCGGCCCGCCGTGGAATCTCTCCTCGCTCCGGCCCACCGATTCCCCCTCCCGGTCTTCCGCCCGCCCTCGCGGCGCGGTCAGACGACGCGAGAAACCGCGCATCAGTTAACGCCACTCTCCGCACCGAGCGCCACACAGAGTGCGAAATTCAGCCCGTGAGGTTGAGGCCCAAGGGGAACAAACACGACATACCGACCTTGCCCCGGTCTGACTCATGCCCAGGGCCAGGCCGGTTGCGATATAGCAGAGCCCATGACGCCCCAGAGCGAACCCACGCGCCCGCGGACCGGAACGCGGACCGGAACCGGAGACGACCGGAACCCGCCCGCAACCGGCGCCGACCGGAACGCACCCGTCGCAGGGCTCCTCCTCGCCGCCGGCGCCGGCCGCCGCCTCGGCGGACACCCCAAGGCCCTGCTCGACCACGGCGGCCGGCCACTCATCGAGCACGCGGTGCGCACCCTCCGCGAGGGCGGCTGCGACCCGGTGCACGTGGTCCTCGGCGCCTCGGCCGACACCGTACGGGAGCGGGCGCGCCTGACCGGCTGCGTGCTGGTCGACAACCCCGACTGGGCGCAGGGCATGGGGAGTTCACTGCAGAGGGGCCTGGCCTCGCTCACGGCCACCGTCAGCCCTGCCGCGCTCGTGGCCCTGGTCGACCAGCCGGGCATCGGCCCGGAGGCGGTGGTCCGCGTGGCCGCGGCGTACGCGTCGCCGTCGACCCTGGCCGCCGCCTCGTACGACGGCCGCCGCGGCCACCCCGTCCTGTTCGGCGCCGACCACTGGTCCGGTGTCGCCGCGAGCGCGACCGGCGAACAGGGCGCCCGCGCCTATCTCCAGCGGCACGCCGCACAGCTCCGGCTCATCGACTGCTCGGACATCGCAGCACCCGACGACATCGACACCCCGGAGGACCTGAAGCGGGCCGGTTTGGGGCTGGGCACGGACATGCCCTCGGGCCGGGACACACCCCCGGGCACGGACACGCCCTCGGGCTGACACACCCCCGGCCGGGAAGTCGACCCCGGCCAGGGACTCGCCCCCCGGCGGAAACTCGACCCCGGACCGAGACCGCCCCCTGGCCGACGGTTCGCCGCGGCGAGATGGTGGCACTCGGAGCCATCCGGGAGCCCTTTGACGCCCGACGAACGCCACCCCTCCACCCCCGGAAAATCTCTCGACATCAACACACCTTGAACTTCCACCATGAGGAAACTATTCTCCACTGGTCAGAAGCGCCTGAACCCCCGGACGGCGCCCGCGGCCGCGTCCGTACGCCGAGCGGGAACAGGCGGCACCCCGTGCCGCCGCCCGCCGGAGCACCCCGCGCCCCGCGGCCGAACCCGCGCCGCCCGCCGAATGGAGTGACAGCCCATGTCCGCACCAGCGCCGTCCCCGCTGGCCATCGTCGACGCCGAGCCCGTCCCGCGGCAGGAGGAGGTCCTGACCGACGCGGCCCTCGCCTTCGTCGCCGCCCTCCACCAGAGATTCACCCCCCGCCGCGACGAACTCCTCGCGCTGCGCAGGCAGCGCCGCGCGGAGATCGCCCGCACCGGCACGCTGGACTTTCTGCCCGAGACGGCGCACATCCGCGAGGGCGACTGGACGGTCGCCCCGGCGCCCGCCGCGCTCGACGACCGGCGCGTGGAGATCACCGGGCCCACGGACCGCAAGATGACCATCAACGCGCTCAACTCCGGCGCGAAGGTCTGGCTCGCCGACTTCGAGGACGCCTCCGCCCCCACCTGGGAGAACGTCGTCCTCGGCCAGCTCAACCTGATCGACGCCTACGAGCGCCGGATCGACTTCAGCACCCCCGAGGGCAAGTCGTACGCCCTGAGGCCCGCCGAGGAGCTGGCGACGGTGGTGACCCGGCCGCGCGGCTGGCACCTGGACGAGCGCCACCTCCGGATCGACGGCAGCGCCGTGCCGGGTGCCCTCGTCGACTTCGGGCTCTACTTCTTCCACAACGCCCAGCGCCTGCTGGACCTCGGCAAGGGCCCGTACTTCTACCTGCCGAAGACCGAGTCCCACCTGGAGGCCCGCCTCTGGAACGACATCTTCGCCTTCGCCCAGGACTACGCGGGCATCCCCCAGGGCACCATCCGCGCGACCGTGCTGATCGAGACGATCACCGCCGCGTACGAGATGGACGAGATCCTCTACGAGCTGCGCGACCACGCCTCCGGGCTCAACGCGGGCCGCTGGGACTACCTGTTCTCCATCGTCAAGAACTTCCGTGACGGCGGCGCCCGGTTCGTGCTGCCGGACCGCAACGCGGTGACCATGACGGCGCCGTTCATGCGCGCGTACACCGAACTGCTCGTCCGCACCTGCCACAAGCGCGGGGCGCACGCGATCGGCGGCATGGCCGCGTTCATCCCCTCGCGCCGCGACCCCGAGGTCAACGCCAAGGCGCTGGAGAAGGTCAAGGCCGACAAGGACCGCGAGGCGGCCGACGGGTTCGACGGCTCCTGGGTCGCGCACCCCGACCTGGTGCCGGTCGCCCGGGCCTCGTTCGACGCGGTGCTCGGCGCGCGGCCGAACCAGAAGGACCGGCTGCGCGAGGACGTCCGGGTGACGGCCGATCAGCTGATCGACATCGCCTCGCTGGACGCCCGGCCGACGTACGAAGGACTGCGCAACGCCGTTCAGGTGGCCACCCGTTACATCGAGGCGTGGCTGCGCGGGCTGGGCGCCGTCGCCATCTTCAACCTGATGGAGGACGCCGCCACCGCGGAGATCTCCCGCTCCCAGATCTGGCAGTGGATCAACGCGGGGGTCGTCTTCGAGAACGGCGAGAAGGCCACGCCCGAGCTCGCCCGCCGGGTCGCCGACGAGGAACTGGCCGCGATCCGCGAGGAGATCGGCGAGGAGGCCTTCACGGCCGGCCGCTGGCAGCAGGCGCACGACCTGCTGCTGAAGGTCGCCCTCGACGAGGACTACGCGGACTTCCTCACGCTGCCGGCGTACGAGCTGCTGGAGAGCTGAGCCTCCAGCAGCTGGAGCGCTGAACCTCCGTCAGCACGCTGCAAGAACGCACCGACAGGGCGAGCCCAACGGCCCCTGACCCCTTGCGGGTTGGGGGCCGTCGGCGTGCCTTACCCCCGTTCGACAACCCGTAACCACACCGCAACGAGGATTGGTCTTGACCATCGCGTACCCGGCCCGGAAGCATGCGAGACGATCATTCCCCCCACATGATCGATCTCCCCCACACCCAATACGTTCGGAAGAGATCATCACGCATGCGTATATCCGCTTCCGCCGCGGCCGTTCTGGTGCTCGGCGGATCCATGGTGCTGACCACACCCACCGCTTCGGCGAATGAGTCCTGCGACCAGCCGCTGGGCGTCGCGGGCCAGTACAACGAGTTCATCGAGACCGACGCGACCCGCACGCCCGACAGCGAAGGCGCCGTCGCGGTCGGCGGCGACGCCGAGTTCACCGGCGGCTTCAGCATCGGCAGCCACCTGCCCTCCACCGACGCACTCCCCGGGAACGCGGCGCTGGTCGTCGGCGGCACCCTGGCCACCGGCTCCAAGCACTACACCGTGCTGGAGAAGGGAAGTGCGGTGTACGGGAAGTTGAGCGGGCGCGCGGTCGAGGTCAAGCCGCAGTCCCCCGCCCGCACCGCCGCGCAGGGCGGCTCGCCCGTGGACTTCGCGGGCGAGTTCGGCAAGCTCCGCTCGCTCTCGGCCGCCCTCGCCAAGGAGGCCGCCCGGGGCACCACCGCCCTCAAGGCGGACGGCGGGGACACCACACTGACCCTCACCGGCACCGACGCCAAGATCAACACCTTCTCGGTGACGGCCGGCCAGCTCCAGGGCGCCAAGCACATCACCTTCGACGTGCCGCAGGGCTCGTCCTCGGTCGTGAACGTCTCCGGCACCGCGTACGACATGAACGCCGCCGGGACGTACGCGATCGACGGGCCCAGCGAGCTCCAGGGCCACCTGCTCTGGAACTTCCCCGAAGCCACCAAGGTCACCAAGAAGAGCGACATGTCGTGGCCGGGCTCGGTGCTGGCACCGGGCGCGGCCGTCGACCTGGGCACGGGCGGCCCGCTCGAGGGAACCGTGATCGCCAAGTCGCTCACGGCCGTGGGCAGCGCCGAGACGCACCACTTCCCCTTCTCGGGCTGCCTGCCCCGGTCCGCCCCGCCCGCGGAGGACAACGAGCAGGCCCCGCCGCCGAGTTCGGCGCCCCCGGCTCCGGAGGACTCGGCCGCCGCGCCGCAGCCCTCGCCGATGGGCAGCGAGTCCCCGGCGCCTGCGGAGGACGACCTCGCCTCCACCGGTGGCGGCGCCGCACTGCCGATCGCGGGCACGGCCGCGGCCGTGCTCGCCGCGGGCACCGCCTTCTTGATCGTCTCCCGCCGCCGGAGGGCCACCGCCCAACGCTGACCACCCACTGGGCCCGGCCCCGGGCCGCCGTTTTCCACGGCGGGTCGGGGCCGGCGCGTGTGCGCCCCGTGCATGCACGGGGATGGTTGACACATACCTGAACAGTCCGCAGGCGGGCGGGATTTGGTCGCTTCGATCGTTTTCGGCAGATGCCTTGAGTGGTTCATACCACCGGTGGTAGGAAACCGCTTGCGCCAGGTGGGCGCGCTCTACGACCACCTCGGAGATTCAATGACGAATCCATGGTCCCGTCGCGGTTTCCTTCTCACCACGGGCGCGTCCGCCCTGGGCATGGCCCTGGCGTCGCGCGCCTCGGCCGCGGAGTCCGCCGCCGCGGCGGACGAGTTCGACACGCTCCGCGCCACCTGGCGATCCCTGATCCTTGGAAGCGATTTCAACGCCACCGCGGAGCCGTTCGCCAGCAAGCTCGCGCAACTCGGCACCACCGCCGGGCAGTACCGCTCCACGATGGCCCCGGCGACCGGATCGCTCTGGCCGGACGCGGTGTTCACCGACCCGGAACCGGACACCGACCAGGAGTCGTTCGGCTACTCCGGCAAGATCCAGGACAGTTACGCCCGGCTGAGAACCATGGCCGAGGCCTACGCCCAGCCCGGCACCGGCCTGACCGGGGACGCCACGCTCAGATCCGCGATCATCACCGGCCTGGACCACCTCTACAACCAGGTCTACAACGAGAACACCACGCGCTACGGCAACTGGTACAGCTGGCAGATCGGCGCACCGCACCCCCTGCTGGACGTCTGCGTGCTGATGTACGACACCCTGACCGCGACCCAGATCGCCAACTACATCCGGGCCGTCGACCACTTCGTGCCCGACTCCGCCGTCGGGAGCTACTCCGGCACGAGCACCGGCGCCAACCGCGTGGACCTGTGCCGGGTGCTCGCCCTGCGCGGCGTCGTCGGCAAGAACGCGGCCAAGATCACGCTGGCCCGGAACGCCCTCTCCCCCGTCTTCCCCTACGTCACCTCGGGCGACGGCCTCTACGTCGACGGATCGTTCATCCAGCACTCCACCATCCCGTACACCGGCTCGTACGGTGCGGTGATGATCGGTGGGCTCGGCATGCTCTTCGCCTTGCTCGCCGGGTCCAGTTGGCCCGTCACCGACCCCAACCGGCAGATCCTGTTCTCCGCGGTCGACAACGCCTGGGCGCCCTTCCTCTACAACGGCCTGGTCGTGGACAACGTCTCCGGGCGGGCCATCAGCCGCGGCACCTCCGAGACGCTCCAGCACGCCGACCACGTACGCGGCCACGGCATCATGGCCGCCATCGCCCTGCTCGGCCAGGGCGCGCCCAGCGCGGACAACGCGCGCTGGCGCGCGATGGTCAAGGGCTGGATGGCGCGTGACTACTACAGCCCCGTGCTCAGCGACCGCTCGCTCAGCGTGCCGGGCCTGGCCCGGCTCAAGGCCGTCCAGGACGACGCCTCGGTCACCGCGACGGCGGAACCCACCGGGCACCGCCTCTTCCCGAGCATGGCCCGCGCCATGCACCGCCGCCCCGGCTGGGCCGCCTCCATCAGCATGGCCAACAAGCGCATCTCGTACTACGAGTACGGCAACGGCGAGAACCCGCGGGGCTGGCACACCGGGGCGGGAATGCTCTACTGGTGGGGCGACACCTACGGCAACGGCCAGTACAGCGACGCCTTCTGGCCGACCGTCGACCCGTACCGGCTGCCCGGTACCACCGCCTCCAAGAAGGTCCTGGCCGACGGCGCGGGCGGCACCTGGGGCGCGGCGAGGCCGGACGTCAACTGGGTGGGCGGGGCAACCGACGGCACGCAGGCCGCGATCGGCCAGTACCTGAAGGGCGTCTCCAGCACGCTGATGGCGAAGAAGTCCTGGTTCTGCCTGGACGACTCGATCGTGTGCCTGGGCGCCGGCATCAAGTGCACGGACGGTACGGGTGTGGAGTCCGTGGTGGAGAACCGGAACCTCGGGGCCACGGGCACACACGCCTTCACCGTGGACGGGGTCGCCCAGCCGACCACGCCCTGGGGCGCCACGACCTTCAGCGGCGCGAAGTGGGCCCACATCGCCGGGCACGCCGGCTATGTCTTCCCGGGCGGCTCGACCGTCAAGGCCACCCGCCAGCAGCGCACCGGCTCCTGGAGCGACATCAACACCGGCGGCCCCACGACCGACTTCACCAGGAACTACCTGACGGTGTGGTGCGACCACGGCACCGACCCCACGGCCGGCACCTACTCCTACATCCTCATGCCGGGCGCGACCACCGCCCAGACCTCGGCCCGCGCGGCCGACACCGGCTGGCTCACGGTGCTGGCGAACACCGACAACCAGCAGGGGATACGCGTCCCCTCACTCGGCTTCACCGCGGTCAACTTCTGGTTCGGCGGTACGGTCGGCGGCCTCACCGCCAGCGCCCCCGCCTGCGTGATGATCCGCGAGAAGACCGACGGCACGGCGGTGATCTGCGTCTCCGACCCCATGCTGATGCAGACCTCGCTGACCCTCACCTGGAACCGTGCCGTCTCCTCGGTGACGTCCAAGCCCGCCACCGTCACCAGCGCGACCACCGGCTCCTCGCTCACCCTCACCTTCGGGGACCTGAGCGGGACGGCCGGTGCCACACAGAAGATCACCGTCAACCTCGGCTGACCGGGCCGTGTTCGGCTCGGGCGCCTCCACCGGCCCTTCGTCAACCCGGAGCCGGGGACCGGCACCAACACCATCGCGTACGCCTACGGCCCCTGCAAGGCCAACGCGAGCTACACGCTGTCAGGCGGGGAGGTCACGATGACCTCGGGCGGCTGAGCCCGGACAGCAGGGGCAGCCCCACCTCTTCGAGGCTGCCCAGGATCGTCCGTCCCGGCCCCACCCCGATCGGGGTGAAGGACGGGACGGCGATCACCCGGCAGCCCGCGGCCTCCGCCGAGGCGACTCCCGCGGGGCTGTCCTCCACTGCGACACAGGCCGACGGGTCGGCACCGAGCGCCTGGGCGGCGGCCAGGTACGGGTCGGGGGCGGGCTTCGTCCGCGGGGTCTCGCCCTCGGCCACGGTGACCCGGAAGCGCTCGGGGCCCAGGGTCTTGAGGACCGTGTCCACGACGCTCCTCGGCGAGGCCGAGACCAGGGCGGCCGGAACGCCCTCGTACGCGAGCAGGTCCAGGAGCCGGAGCGCGCCCGGGCGGGGCACGGTCTCGCTCTCGACGGCGGCGAGAAAACGCCGGTCCAGGTCGGCGGTGATCTCCTCCAGGGTCCCGGCCCCGCCGGTCGCCGCGTGCAGGTGGGCGGCGGTGTCGGCGACCGAACGGCCGATCACGCCCGGCTCGTCGGCCTCGCCCAGCGTGTGGCCGAGCCCCCGCGCGACCCGCTCCGCCGTGCGCCACCACAGGATCTCGGTGTCGACGAGCGTTCCGTCCATGTCGAACAGGACGGCGGCGGGGAGGTCCTGACAGCGCTGCTCGGCCTGTTCACTCATCGTCTTCCCCGTCTCTCAGGTGGTTTCGCCGGGTGTTCCGGCGGCAGCGTATCGGCCGTGTCGAGTGCGGCCGGAAGCAGGCGGGAGACGGCGGGGAGCAAGCGGTTGCCGGGCCCATGGGCGGCGGCCGCTCACTGAAGCCGGCCTTCACCGACCTGACGAGCAGGTCCGGCGCCGGCCAACAGATCACTGCCCGGCTCCGCTGATGGCGCGGCCTCTGTTGACGGCGAGGGGTCTGAAGAATCCTTCCTGCCCAGGTGGTTGAAGAACAGGTTCAGGGCTATCGCCATGACGCATCCGGTGCTGATGCCGGAGTCCAGGATGACCAGGAAGCCGTCCGGGAAGGCGCGGTAGAAGGCGGGGGCGGCGATCGGGATCAGGCCGACGCCGACCGACGCGGCGACGATCAGGGCGTTCCCGCCCTTCTCCAGCGCCGCGCCGGACAGCGTCTGGATCCCGCTCGCCGCCACCGAACCGAAGAGCACCACGCCCGCCCCGCCCAGCACGGGCAGCGGTACGAGCGCGATGACGGAGGCGGCCATCGGACACAGGCCGAGCAGGACGAGGATGCCCCCGGCGGTGGCGACCACGTACCGGCTGCGCACCTTCGTCATCGCGACCAGCCCGATGTTCTGCGCGAAGGCACTGCACGCGAAGCCGTTGAACAGCGGGCTGAGCGCGGTGCCCAACGTGTCGGCGCGCAGGCCGCCTTCGATGGTGCGCCCGTCCGCCGGGCGGTCGACGATCCGGCCGAGGGCGAGGATGTCGGCCGTCGACTCGGTCATGCACACCAGCATCACGATGCACATGGAGACGATCGCGGCCAGGTCGAACTGGGGCGCGCCGAAATGGAACGGGGTGGGGAAGCCGATCGGTGCCGCATCCCCGATCGCGCCGAAGTCCGTCATGCCGAAGGGGATCGCGACGAGCGTGCCGGCGATCAGGCCGAGCAGGATCGCGATCTGCTGGAGGAAGCCGCGCAGCAGCCTGCGCAGCAGCAGCACGATGGCCAGCGTCAGGGCGGCCAGGGCGATGTTGCGGAGCGAACCGTAGTCCGCCGCCTCGGGGTTGCCGCCCTGCGCCCAGTTGAAGGCGACCGGCAGCAGGGACACCCCGATCAGGGTGATGACGGTGCCGGTGACGACGGGTGGGAAGAAGCGGACGAGCCGTCCGAAGTACGGGGCGAGGGCGAAGCCGAGGAGCCCGGCGACAATGACCGCGCCGAAGATGACGGGCAGCGCGTCCTCGGCACCGTGCGCCTTGCCGACGGCGATCATCGGGGTGACGCCCGCGAAGGAGACGCCGTTGACGAACGGCAGCCGGGCGCCGACCTTCCAGAAGCCTATGGTCTGGAGGAGGGTCGCGAGGCCCGCCGTGAAGAGGCTCGCCCCCATGAGGAACGCGGTCTCCGCCGCGCTGAGCCCCACCGCGGGGCCGAGGATCATGGGCGGGGCCACCACACCCGCGTACATCGCGGCCACGTGCTGGAGTCCGCTGGTGACCAGCTTGAAGGGGGGCAGTGTCTGATCGACCGGGTGCACCCGATCCTCCTGTCGGTTAACACGTCGCCTGGCGACGCGGGTTTCAGGGAGGTCATGCGGTGGTGGTGCGTTGGTGCGATGAGGGGTGGTGGACGGTTGTTGAGGGGTGGTGAACCGGCCCCGGGTGTACGGGTGTTGTGACCCGTGACCCCCGGGGCCGACCGCTGCCGCGAATCCCCGCTCGGGTCCGCGGCCGCCGGCCGGAAGCCGTCCCTCCCGGCCGGAGCTCTCGCTGCTCTCTTACGTGCGTCTCTTACGTGCACGTCTCTTACGTATCCGTCTCTTGCGTATCCGCCCGCGCCGCGCGGCTTACCGGTCCGCCCGCGCGGCGCCGCCGTATGGCCGCGGTCAGTTTCCGGCGGCGATCCGTGCGAGCCGCCGCGCCTGCTCGCGGGCGGCCCGCGCGATGGCGTCCTCGTCGACGGTCGTCAGGTGGCTGTCCTCGACCACGGCCCGGCCGTTGATCAGCGACAGCGTCACCGGCGCCGCCGCGCCGAAGACCAGCGCCGCGACCGGATCGGCGATCGAGGAGTGGCCGATTCCGTCGAGCTTCCACAGCACCAGGTCGGCAGCCTTGCCGGCCTCCAGGGACCCGATCTCGGCGGCCCGGCCCAGGACTTGGGCTCCGCCGTAGGTGCCCAGGCGCAGCGCCTGCCGGGCGTTCAGGGCATTCTCCCGGTGGCCGCTGAGCCGGTTGATGAGCAGCGCGTTGCGCAGTTCGGTGTGCAGCTCACCGGACTCGTTGGAGGCGGTGCCGTCGACGCCGAGGCCGACCGGCACCCCGGCGGCCAGCATGTCCGGCACGCGCGCGATCCCGGCCGCGAGGCGGGCGTTGGAGGAGGGGCAGTGGGCGACGCCGGTCTTCGTCCGGGCGAAGGCGGCGATGTCGGAGTCGTTCATGTGGACGCAGTGCGCCATCCACACGTCCTCGCCGAGCCAGCCGGTGGACTCGAAGTAGTCGGTGGGGCCCATGTCGAACAGCTCGTGGCAGAACTTCTCCTCCTCCACCGTCTCCGAGCCGTGGGTGTGCAGCCGTACGCCCTTGCGCCGGGCCAGCACGGCGGCCTCCCGCAGCAGTTCGGCGGAGACGGAGAAGGGGGAGCAGGGGGCGGCGGCGATGTGCAGCATCGAGCCGAAGGAGGCGTCGTGGTGGGTGTCGATGGCCTCCTCGGTGGCGGCCAGCGCGTCCTCGGTGGACTCGACGGCGAAGTCCGGCGGCAGGCCGCCGTCCGACTCGCCGCGGTCCATGGAACCGCGGGCAGCGGTGAAGCGTACGCCCATGTCGCGGGCGGCGCGGATCTCGGCGCCGAGCAGGTCGCCGGAGCCGCGCGGGAAGACGTAGTGGTGGTCCATGGCGGTGGTGACCCCGCCGCGGGCCATCATCGCGAGCGAGCCCTGCGCGGCCGCGTGGACCATCTGCTCGTCAATGCGTGCCCAGGTCGGGTAGAGCGTGACGAGCCAGTTGAAGAGGTTGGAGTCCTGCGCCAGGCCGCGGGTGATCCACTGGTAGAAGTGGTGGTGGGTGTTGACCAGGCCGGGAGTGGCCAGGTGGCCGGTCCCGTCCACCCGCCGTACGACGTTCTCCAGCCCCTCGGGCGCCTTGCCTGCGCCGACGGACTCGATGAGGTTGTCCGCGACGACGATGTGGCCCTCGGCGTACTCGGTGTCGCCGGCGTCCACGGTCGCGATGGCGCAGTTCTCGATGACGATGCGCGAAGCCGTCATGCTGATTCCTCGTGCTTCCCTTGAGAGGAGCGGGCCCGGGGGTCGAGCGGGGTGACGACCGGGTCCGCGGTACCGCGTGTTGCGCAGATGCCCCCGCTCTCCCCCTGGTGGTGACGCCGGCGCACGCGTCGGGGGTGGATTGGGCGGAGAGTGCTACAGGTTGGTCATGTCGACCGGGATCCGCGGCTCGACACCGTCGCGCAGCACGGTGGCCTCGATGAGGCCGTACGGACGGTCGGCCGCGAAGTAGACCTCGTTCTCGTTCTTGAGGCCGAAGGGCTCCAAGTCCACCAGGAAGTGGTGCTTGTTGGGCAGGGAGAGGCGGACCTCGTCGACCTCCGAGCGGCTGTTGATGACCCGCGAACCCATCTGGTAGAGGGTCTGCTGGAGGGAGAGGCTGTAGGTCTCGGCGAAGGCCTGCAGAAGGTGCTTGCGGGCCTGCGCGTACGACTTCTCCCAGTTCGGCAGCCGGTCCTCGTCGCTGGTCCAGTTGTAGCGCCAGCGGGCGTGGACCTGGGTGGCGAGGATGCGGTCGTACGCCTCCTGGAGGGTGGTGTACCTGTCCTTCACATAGCCCCAGAACTCCGAGTTGGTGGAGTTCATGACGGTGAGGTCCTTGAGGCCGGTGACGACCTCCCAGTTCTCGCCGTCGAAGGTGATCTGGGCGGTGCGCACCTCCTGGCCCTGGCGTACGAAGGAGTGCTTGACCTCGTCGGCGCCGATGAACTTCGAGTTGGCGTCGGAGGTCTCGATCCGCTCCCAGGCGTACTCCTCGATGCGGATGCGGGCCCGGTGGATCGGCTCCTGGCTGGTGACGAAGTGGCGGGCGAGGTGGATGCCGAACTGCTCGGCGGACTCGATCCCGTACTCCTTGGCGAAGGCGTAGACCGTGTTCTTGGTGGTGTCCGTCGGCAGGACGTTGGCGTTGCTGCCGCTGTAGTGGACCTCGTCCATGTCGCCGGAGAGCGAGACGGAGACGTTGAGGTCCTTGATGTGGTGGGTGTCGCCGTCCCGCGTGATCTTGACGACGCGGTTCTCCGCTTTGCCGTACTGGTTCTGGCCGAGAATCGTGGGCATGGTCTGCTAGCTCCCTCGGTATACGGAGTAGCCGAACGGGTTGAGCAGCAGCGGCACGTGGTAGTGCTCACCCGGCTTGACGGCGAACGTGATCGCCACCTCCGGGAAGAAGGCTCCGCTGTCCCTTACGCGGGGGGCGTCCTGCTGTTCCTCGGCTTGCTGGTTTGCGGCGTTGTGCTGGTCTGAAAGGAAGTACGCCTCGGTCTCGAACTCCAGGCGTACGTGGGTGGTGCCCTCCGGCAGGGCCGGGAAGTCCTTGCAGCGCCCGTCCGCATCGGTCTTGGAGGCGCCGCGCGCGAACCAGGCTCCCTCGGCGCCCGTGCGGACGGAGAGTCCGACGGCCACGCCCTCGGCGGGGCGCCCGATGCTGGTGTCCAGGATGTGCGTGGACACGGAAGCGGTCGTCGTCTCGGAGGTCATGAGGCGTTCTCCTCGTCGGTTTCCACGAGCTCCTCGCCGGTTTCCACGAGGCGGGTGAGCCGGATTCGGTTGATCTTTCCCAGCTCGGTGCGGACGGTCTCCCGCTCGGTGTCCGGGTCGTTGCCGATCCGCTCCTTGAGCGCGGCCAGCATCTGGTCGCCGGTCCTGCCGGTGGCGCAGATGAGGAAGACGTGCCCGAACCTGTCCTGGTAGGCCAGGTTGAGTTCGAGCAGCTCCTCGCGCAGGGACTCCTGCACGCCGCTCTGCTCGCGCGCCGAGGTGGGATCGCCGGGGGTCGGCCGCCCGATCGGCGGGTGCCCCGCCATGGCCTCGGCCAGGTCCTCGGCGGTCAGCTCGGCCATGGCGGCGTCGCCTGCGACGAGGAGGGCGTCGGTCGTGGCGTACGGGCGCTGGGCGAGGAGCTTGCTCCCCCAGGCCGAACTGGCACACACCTCGTGGAGCGCGGCTCGCGCCGCTGCGGGGTCCGAGGTGTTGAACCGGGCGAGGCCCGGCGTCCGGGGCGAAGACACGGGAAAGCCTCCGTGGCTTGAATGCGGTGGGCTGTCGACTAGCTAACGCCCTCCCGCAACACCGCGTCAACACTTTGTTGAAAGTTCGGAAAGGTTCGCGTGCGCCGCGCGCCGGTCGCCGCCGGTTCGCCACCGCCGGACGCCACTGGACACTGCCGGGCACCGCCGCACCCATGACCCGTACCCGCGCCCCGCCGAACCGGGACGCCCCGACCCCGGGCTGCCGCCTAGTCGCCCTTGGTCGCGTTTTCCCTGTTCAGATAGTTGTAGACGGTGAAGCGGCTGACGCCGAGTGCCGAGGCGACGGTTTCCACTCCATGGCGTACGGAGAAGGCGCCGCGGGTCTCCAATATGCGGACGACCGACTGCTTCTCCTTGCGGTCCAGCTCCGAGAGCGGCCCGCCGTGGCGCCGCTCCAGCTCGGCGAGGATGTGGTCCAGGGAGTCCGAGAGGTGCGGCAGCCGCACGGCCACCATGTCGCGCCCCTCCCAGGCGAGCACGACGTCGTCGCCCCGGGCCTGCTCCGGGGCGACCATCTCGCCGCCCATGGCGTCGACCAGCGGCTTGACCGCCGCGACGAACGGGTGATCGGCCGCCTCGCTCACCGCACGGCCTCCCCCACCACGTTGACCTGCAACGAGACCCGCGTGGCCCCGGCCTCCAAGGTCCGGCGCAGCATGGCGTCGACCGCGGTGAGCACCGCGGCCGCCTCGCCTTCCGCGGTGTTGCCGAACGGTCCGACGTCCACGGCGTCCAGCTCGGCCGAGTGCATGACCTCCCGGGCCACCACGGCGTGCGTCGGCGCCTCGTCGAGATCGAACGGTTCCGTCGTGAACTCCACTCTCAGTCGCACGCCCTCAACCTAGCGCTCCGCGCAAGACGCGCGACATCCCCTCTTGACAGGTCAGCCGCCCCGGCTGCACGCTTCCTTCCATCAAGCAGAAATCAATTTCCGCAATACGGAAGGAGCGCAGCGGCTCATGGCCCTCTTCCCCCATCAGTTCAGCCTCGACCAGCGCTTCGATGTGAACCTGTCGATCCTCTTCACCGAGCTCCCGCTGCTGGAGCGGCCCGCGGCCGCCGCGGCGGCCGGGTTCGGCGCGGTGGAGTTGTGGTGGCCCTGGGTCGACTCGCCCACGCCCGAGCAGGCCGAGCTCGACGCCCTGCGAGGGGCGCTGGACGACGCCGGTACGCGGCTGGTGGGTCTGAACTTCTACGCGGGGCAGCTCCCGGGCCCGGACCGCGGTGCGCTGTCGCTGCCCGGCGAGGAGTCGGACCGCTTCCGGGCCAACATCGACGTGGCCGCCGGCTTCGCCCGGTCCGTCGGCTGCACCGCGCTCAACGCGCTGTACGGCAACCGGGTCGAGGGCGTGGACCCGCAGGTCCAGGACGCGCTCGCGCTGGAGAACCTCGTACTGGCCGCCCGCGCCGCCGACCGGGTGGGCGCGACGCTGCTGGTCGAGACCCTCAACAGGCCCGAGTCGCCGCGCTATCCGCTGGTGAGCGCGGAGGCCGCGATCGAGGTCGTGGACAAGGTGAACGCGGCCACGGGGCTCGGCAACGCCACGTTCCTCATGGACCTCTACCACCTGTCCATGAACGGCGAGGACCTGCACCGGGTCATCGAGCGCCACACCGGCAAGACCGGTCACGTACAGATCGCGGACAACCCGGGCCGCGGCGCCCCCGGTTCGGGCGACCTCGACTTCGCCGACCTCTTCGAGCGCCTGGACAAGGCGGGTTACGAGGGCTGGGTCGGCCTCGAGTACAAGTCCCCGGCCGAGACCGCCTTCGACTGGCTCCGCTGAGCCCGGAGCCCGGAGCCCGGAGCCCGTCCAGAGCCGAACCGCCGTCGGGCCGGCGCCGGCACAGAAACTTCGAGAGGACACCATGAGCACCACCGCACTCCCCAAGGTCGCCTGGATAGGCCTCGGCATCATGGGCTCGCCCATGGCCGAGAACCTGATCAAGGCCGGCTACTCCGTCACCGGCTACACCCTGGAGCAGGCCAAGCTCGACCGGCTGGCCGCGGGCGGCGGCACCGCCGCGGGCTCGATCGCCGAGGCCGTGCGGGACGCCGACGTCGTCATCACGATGGTGCCCGCCTCCCCGCAGGTCGAGGCCATCGCGTACGGCCCCGACGGCATCCTGGAGAACGCGAAGTCCGGGGCGCTGCTGATCGACATGTCCTCGATCACCCCGCAGACCTCGGTCGACCTCGCCGAGGCGGCCAAGGACAAGGGCGTCCGCGTCCTGGACGCGCCCGTCTCCGGCGGCGAGGCCGGGGCCATCGAGGCCGTGCTCTCCATCATGGTCGGTGGCGAGCAGCCCGACTTCGACGAGGCCAGGCCGCTGTTCGAGGCGCTCGGCAAGACCATCGTGCTGTGCGGCCCGCACGGCTCGGGCCAGACGGTGAAGGCCGCCAACCAGCTGATCGTGGCGGTCAACATCCAGGCCTGCGCCGAGGCCGTGGTCTTCCTGGAGAAGTCCGGCGTGGACCTGCCCGCGGCCCTGGACGTGCTGGGCGGCGGGCTCGCCGGCTCGACCGTCCTGGCGCGCAAGAAGGACAACTTCCTGAAGCGCGACTTCAAGCCGGGCTTCCGCATCGACCTGCACCACAAGGACATGGGCATCGTCACCGACGCCGCCCGCACCGTCGGTGCCGCCCTGCCCGTCGGGGCCGTCGTCGCCCAACTCGTCGCCTCCCTGCGTGCCCAGGGCGACGGCGGCCTCGACCACTCCGCCCTGCTGCGCGCCGTCGAGCGCCTGTCCGGCACGAAGCTGGAGGACTGACCATGGCTGCCAAGAAGCTCCCCGCCATGCAGGCGGCCGTGCAGATCATGAAGGACGAGGGCGTCGACATCGCCTTCGGCTGCCCGGGCGCCGCGATCCTCCCCCTCTACAAGGCGATGGAGGTCGAGGGCGGCATCGAGCACCTGACGGTCCGCCACGAAGAGGGCGCGACCCACATGGCCGACGGCTGGGCCCGTACGAACGGCAAGGTCGGCGTCGCCATCGCCACCTCGGGCCCCGGCGCGACCAACTTCGTCACCGGCCTCTACACCGCGCAGGCCGACTCGATCCCGATGGTCTGCATCACCGGCCAGGCGGTCTCTCCGAAGCTGCATCAGGAGGCCTTCCAGGCGGTCGACATCGTGGAGATCGCCCAGCCGGTCACCAAGTGGGCGGTGCAGGTCAAGGAGGCCGCGCAGATCCCGTGGATCTTCCGCGAGGCGTTCCGGGTCGCGCGGGAGGGCCGCCCGGGCCCGGTCCTCATCGACATCCCTCTGGACAAGGGCCTCCAGGAGATCTGGTACGACGCGGAGATCGACGCCCGGCTGCCGGTCAAGACCGTGGAGCCGCACCTGCCGCGCGTCGAGGCGGCCCTGGACATGCTGCTGGCGGCCGAGCGTCCGCTGATCCTCGCGGGCGGCGGCGTCATCCTCTCCGAGGCCTCGGACGAGCTGCGCGAACTGGTCGAGCTGCTCCAAGTCCCCTTCCAGGTCACCCTGATGGGCAAGGGCTGCATCGAGGACGACCACGAGCTGAACCTCGGCACCACCGGCATCCAGACCTCGCAGAAGTACGCCAACGCGTCCTTCCTGGAGTCGGACTTCGTCCTCGCGGTCGGCGCCCGCTTCGGCGACCGCCACACCGGCGCCAACGTGGATGTCTACAAGGGCGACCGGAAGTTCGTCCATGTCGACATCGAGCCGGGCCAGTTGGGCCGGGTCTTCGAACCGGACCTGGGCATCGTCTCCGACGCGAGGCTGTTCCTGAAGGCCCTGCTGGACGCGGCCCGGCGCCGCACGGCGAAGGCCGAGGTCGGCGCCTGGATCGAGCGCTGCCAGGAGCTCAAGCGCACCCTGGTGCGGCGCGAGGACTTCGAGGACATCCCGGTCAAGGCCCCGCGGGTCTACAAGGAGATCAACGAGATCTTCGACGAGGACACGTACTTCGTCACCGCGATCGGCCTCTACCAGATCTGGGGCGGCCAGCACCAGAAGGCCCACAAGCCGCGCCACTACCAGGTCTGCGGCCAGGCCGGCCCGCTCGGCTGGGAGGTCCCGGCCGCGATCGGGGTCAAGAAGGCCCTGGAGAGCATGGGCAAGGGCTCGACCGAAGTGGTCGGCATCGTGGGCGACTACGGCTTCCAGTACATGGTCGAGGAGCTGGCGGTCGCGGCGCAGTACAACGTGCCGTACGTGCTCATCATGCTCAACAACGAGTACCTGGGCCTCATCCGCCAGGCCTCGGTCGGCTACGACATGAACTACCAGGTCGACATCCACTACGACGAGTTCGGCACGGACAACGTCAAGCTGATGGAGGCGTACGGCTGCTCCGGCCGCCGGGTGATCGACCCGGCCGACATCCGCTCGACGATCGAGTGGGCGCGCAAGGAGGCCGTCTCGACCTCCCGGCCGGTGCTCGTGGAGATCCTGATCGAGCGCGAGGCGAACACTCCGCACGGCCCGAACATCGACGCCGTCAAGGAGTTCGAGCAGGCCTGAGCCGAGGCTCCGGGCACCGAGCCCGAGCCGAAACCCTTGGGGGTCCGGGGGTCGCTCCCCGGACGACACAAGCCCCGGGCGGCGGCGCCGACAACTGTCCTGTCGCGCCCAAGGCGCCGCCGCCCGGAACACCCCCCGTCCAGACTTCCGAGCGCTTCAACAAACTGTTGACGTTTTGCCGAGGCGCTCCCTACGCTCCAACGTGCGGAAACCCACTTCCGCGCTCTCGTACGGAAGGTCACCATGTCGAAGCGTGTGCTGACGACCGAGTCCGGCGCTCCGGTCGCCGACAACCAGAATTCCGCCACCGCCGGAGTCGGCGGCCCACTGCTACTCCAGGACCAGCACCTGCTCGAGAAGCTCGCCCGCTTCAACCGCGAGCGCATCCCGGAGCGCGTGGTGCACGCCCGCGGCTCCGGCGCGTACGGGCACTTCGAGGTGACCGACGACGTCACCGGCTTCACCCGAGCGGACTTCCTGAGCACCGTCGGCAAGCGCACCGAAGTCTTCCTCCGGTTCTCGACAGTGGCCGACTCGCTCGGCGGCGCGGACGCGGTCCGCGACCCGCGCGGCTTCGCCCTAAAGTTCTATACTGAAGAGGGCAATTACGACCTCGTCGGGAACAACACCCCGGTGTTCTTCATCAAGGACCCCGTCAAGTTCCCCGACTTCATCCACTCGCAGAAGCGCGACCCGTTCACCGGCAAGCAGGAGCCGGACAACGTCTGGGACTTCTGGGCGCACGCCCCCGAGGCCACCCACCAGGTCACCTGGCTGATGGGCGACCGCGGCATCCCCGCCTCGTACCGCCACATGAACGGCTACGGCTCGCACACCTACCAGTGGACGAACGCCGACGGCGAGGCCTTCTTCGTCAAGTACCACTTCAAGACCAACCAGGGCATCCGCTGCCTGAGCAGCGAGCAGGCCGCCGAGACCGCGGGCAAGGACGCCAACTCGCACCAGACCGACCTGCTCCAGGCCATCGAGCGCGGGGTGCATCCCTCCTGGACCCTCTACGTGCAGGTCATGCCGGCGGCCGAGGCAGCGGACTACCGCTTCAACCCCTTCGACCTCACGAAGGTGTGGCCGCACACCGACTACCCGCTCCAGCGGGTCGGCCGCCTGGTGCTGGACCGCAACCCGGACAACGTGTTCGCCGAGGTCGAGCAGGCCGCGTTCTCGCCGAACAACTTCGTGCCCGGCATCGGCCCGTCCCCGGACAAGATGCTCCAGGGCCGGCTGTTCGCCTACGCCGACGCGCACCGCTACCGCCTGGGCGTCAACCACACCCAGCTCGCGGTCAACGCGCCCCGCGGGACCGAGGCGCACAACTACGGCCGGGACGGCCTGATGGCCACCAACTCCCAGGGCCGGCAGGCCAAGAACTACGAGCCCAACTCGTACGACGGCCCGGCGCAGACCGGCCAGGCGCTGTCCGCCCCGCTGGCCGTCTCCGGCCACACGGGCACGCACGAGGCCCCGGCCCACACCAAGGACGAGGACTTCTTCCAGGCCGGTGAGCTCTACCGGCTGATGTCGGAGGAGGAGAAGCGGCGGCTGGTCGCCAACATCGCGGGCGGGCTGTCGCAGGTCAGCCGCGATGACGTGGTCGAGAGGAACCTCGCCCACTTCCACGCTGCCGACCCGGACTACGGCAAGCGTGTCGAGGCCGCAGTGCGCGAGCTGCGCGACGCCTGAGTCACCGCGCCCGGCGCATGCGCCCACGTGCGCGCCGGGCGCGGCCAAACTGCGCGACGGTTGACGGGAGGTCGCCGTTCGCGCGCCCGTACCACCGGTTCGCTGAGGGGTGGCCGGCGGTACGGGCCCCGGGTCCGCCGCGGCGGCGGCCGACTGCCAGTGCGGTGGCAGGTTCCTCCGGAAGGGAGAAGGAACACGGCCCCCCGCCGCGGCGCCCGGATCACTCCTGACGGCACCCGGATCACTCCCGCGCGACGCGATGCCCCGGACGACCTCCAGAACTTGTCGGATGCCGGTACGGTGTTCTTGCCGCGCGGCTCGGTCGGCTGGCCGGCCGGTCAGCGCGGAGACGATCCCGAGCCGCGGTATCCGGCCACCCCCGCCGCGGTCCGCGAACAAATACGCCAGCACTCTCCCCAAGTCACGCCGCTTCGGGGACCATGGATGTCCCACCCCTCCCAAGGAACCGTGCTGGAGCCGAAGATGGCCGAGAGCGTGCCGGTGCACTGCCCCGCATGCCGCCGCGAGCACACGTACTCCCCTCTCACCTTCCCCTGCACCTGCGGTGCCCCGCTGACCGTTCCCGTGCGGAAGGGCGCGCGGCCGGAGGAGTTGCGGCACCACACGTGGCAGGAGTCCTGGGTCGTCGTGCGCTGCCCGTCCTGCGCTCGCGAGGGCGAGTGGCCGCAGCCCGAGCTCGGCTGCCCCTGCGGGACTCTGCTGCGGCTGCCGGTGCCCCGGCCTCCGCGCGAGGCGGCGTCGGGCCCGGAGCACGCCGCGGCCGGCCGGTCGAAGGGGCGCGGCGCCCGCCCCGCACCGCCGGGGGCCTCGGCCGCCCCCGCCCGAACGCAGGCGCCCTCCTCGGCGGTGCTGCGCCCGGCGTTCCGGCCGGTGACGATCCGCACGAGCCGGGACGCGATCACGGCGGCGGCGCAGTATCTGAAGTGGCTGGGCTTCCAG
>NZ_LIQY01000520.1 GCF_001418495.1 Streptomyces pathocidini
CGTCCTCGGCCGAGGACGGGTCGACGTCCTCGTCGACGAGGATCAGCACCTTCACGAAGCGGTGGCGGCGGAACACCTCCTCGGCCAGCGCGGCCAGTCGCGCGTCGTCCGCCGCGGACCGCTTGCGCACCTGGGCGACCAGCAGGAACATCCCGCCGCCCGCGGGCGCGTAGTGCACATCGGTCACCAGCTCCCCGCCTACCCCGGACAGCGCGAACGACACCGCCCCGGCCAGCCCGAGGATCAGCGACTGCTCGCGGCCCGGCCCGATCACGGCCTGGAAGACCGGCGACTCGCGGGTCGCCACCGCCGTGACGGTGATCGCGGGCAGGTCGGTCGCGCCCTCGCCGTCGTAGCCGAGCACTTCCGGCAGCGAGCCGGCGCGCGCCCGGCCCGGCAGGGCCTCGTCGGCCGTGGTGCCGTCGAAGTAGCCCTCCAGGACCACCTCCGACTCGGCCAGTACCCAGGCCGGTTGGCTCACCGCCGGGGTCAGTGCCACTGGGCCGCCCGCGAACGCCCCGGCCAGCTCCAGCTTGCCCGTGCCCTCCGGCAGGAACGCGCTGGCCACGGCCGAGGCGATCATCGCGGCGGGCGGCGCGCCGATGTTGACCGAGACCGGCAGCCGTTCGCCGCGCGCCACCGCGTCCTCGTACAGCGCGAGCAGCCGCCGGCTCGGCAGCATCCAGATGACGAGCTGGTTCCGGTCGCGGACGAGCAGCCGGTGCACGGCCAGGGCGGTACGGCCGGTGGCGGGGTCGTGGGCGTGCAGCAGGCCCGTCGTCACGTACGGGCCCGCGTCCCGGGGGGTGGTCAGCAGTGCGGGCAGCTGCCGCAGATCCACTTCGTCGCCCCGGCTGACGTGCGGGAACGGTGAGTCGGCCAACCGCTCCGGCGAGTGCGTGGCGGACAGCAGGGCCGCTACCGACGCGTGGTCCGCGCGGCGTGGCAGGCCCGGCAGCCAGCCGCGGATGCGTTCGGCGTCGCCGTACGTGCCGAGCAGCACCGGCATCGACGGGTCCGGCACATTGGTGAGGTGCGGGCCCGGCACGTCGGTGACGTGTGAGCCCGGCGCGTCGGTGGTGTGCGGGTCCGGCACGTCGGTGATGTTGGTGTAGAGCGCGATGTCCTCGGGCCTGGCCGCGGAGGTGGCCGGGACCCCGGCGTAGTGGTCCGCGTAGTGGGCGGCCAGCGCGACGCGGTCCATCGGCTCGTGGTGGATGTGGCAGGTGAGCGGGGCCTGTTCGCGCACCGCGGAGAGCGCGGCGCGCAGGGAGAGGCCGGGCAGATCCCGCGCCGCCCCTGCTGTGCCGTCCGCGGCAACCCTCGCCACATCGTCCGCCGCGCCGTCCGCCGCAACCTTCACCCGCGCCGCCCGCTACGCCGTCCACCGCAGCCCTCGCCGCGCCGCGCTCGCCG
>NZ_LIQY01000521.1 GCF_001418495.1 Streptomyces pathocidini
TGTGGGCAGGCGTTCCGCAGGGCGGAACGCATGCCCACAACGTGGGGCCGAACCACGTCCCGCCGGGCCCGCCCGCCGCGGGGCGGGCGGGCTGTCAGGCTGACGGCTTCGCGGTTATGGGGGCGCGGGCGCGGGTCTGCTGACCCGGAATGCCGTCGGCCGTCGGGGCCGCAGAGTCACACGGCACCACCGCGGACGCGGACTCGCACTCCATCGTGCGAGGCAGCCGCAGCGCGGCGAGGGCGCCGAAGAGGAGGAGGGCCGCGCTGGCCAGGAGCGTGATGTGGAGGCCGTGGACGAAGGAGTCGCGGGCCGCGTCGCGCAGGGCGCGCCCGTCGGGCCCGCCGAGGCGCCGCGCCACCTCGTACGCCTCACCGAGCGAGTGCCCGGCCGCGCGGGCCGCGTCGGAGGGGACGCCGGGGACGGCGGAGACCCCGGGCCCGTACGCCGCGTTCATGACGCTGCCCAACAGCGCGATGCCGATGCCCGCGCCGAGTTGGTAGGAGGTCTCGCCGATCGCGGCCGCTCCCCCGGCCTGTTCAGCGGGGGACTCGCTCAGCATGGACTCGTACGCCCCGAACAGCGTGATCTCCAGGCCGAAGCCGAGCAGCACGAAGGCGGTGGCGAGCAGCCCGGGCCGGTCGTGCTCGCCCATGAGCGTCAGCGACAGCACCGCCGCCGCGGTGAGCGCGAAGCCGAGCGCGACCATCGTGCGCGGCCCGAACCGCTGGAGCATGCGCGAGCCGAACAGCCCGGCGGCCATCGCGGCCACCGTCAGCGGCACCATCCGCAGGCCGGTCTCCAGCGGCGAGAGCCCGAGGACCAGTTGGAGGTACTGGGTGGCGATGAGCTCAAGACCGACCAGCGCCAGCATGGCCAGCACGATGCACCCCACCGAGGTGCCGAACGCGGGCCTGGCGAACATCCGCAGGTCGACCAGTGGATGCGTACGGCGGCGCTGGCGGCGTACGAAGAGAGCCAGCAGCCCGGCCCCCACGAGCAGCGGTCCGAGCGTGGCCGGATGGAACACCGCTTCTCCCCCGCCCACCCGCTTCACGCCGAGTACGACGCCGAAGAGCCCGAACGCGGCCATCAGCGCGCCGAGTACGTCCCACGGCCCGTCGCCGTCGCCGGTGGACTCCGGCAGGAGCCGGCGGCCGACGGGCAGGCAGAGCGCCATCAGCGGGATGTTGACGAGGAAGACCGACCCCCACCAGAAGTGCTCCAGCAGGAACCCGCCCAGGAGCGGCCCGATGGCGGCACCGACCGCGGCGACGGCGCTCCAGATGCCGATGGCCAGGGCCCGTTCACGCCGCTCGGGGAAGATCTGACGGAGGATCGACAGCGTGGCGGGCATGATCATCGCGCCGCCGACGCCGAGCAACGCCCGGGCGGCGATGAGGACGTGCGGGTCCTGCGCGAACGCGGCGACCGCGGAGGCCGCGGCGAAGAGCCCGTAGCCGAGCAGCAGGACGCGCCGCCGGCCGACGCGGTCGCCGAGGGTGCCGAAGAGGATGAGGAGGGAGGCGGCGACGAGCGGGTAGACGTCGACGATCCACAGGAGTTCGATCGCGCTGGGGCGCAGGTCCTCGGTGACGGCCGGGACCGCCACGTGCAGGATGGTCGCGTCGAGCGCGACGAGCAGCAGGCTGAGGCAGAGGACGACGAGCACGGCCCAGCGGTCGGCGCCGCCCCCATATGCACCGTCCCCGTACGCACCGCCCCCGTCTGCACCGCGCCGTTCGGAACGGCCCCGGGCGGAGCCCCGTTCGCGCTGGAGAGGAACGTCCGCCGCCCGAGCGTCGCGGGGCGTGGTCGTTCCGGACATGTACGCACCTCCAGTTGCGCTCGCGTCGGACGGGCCCGGGGAGAGGTCAGCTTCCCCGGTGGGTTCGGCCCGGCATCGAAAGGCGAGTGAGCCGCCAGGGTACGCGAGTCGGGTGGCGCCGAGCGTGGCGAGGCTCACCTTTGTCAACGCCGGCGCGTGGCCTTCGCCACGTACATTCGGGCGACGGCGCCGCGACCCGCCCGGGGTGTCGTCACGCACGGGTGTTCCCGGGTGGGCGGAGCGTGAGGAGGCGGCGGCCCCGGCGGCGGGCCGCGACCGCCCTCGGCGGCCGAAGGCGCAGCTCATCACCGTGATCACGATGCGCGAGGAGCGCCGCCACCGGGCTTGCGGGGCAAGGGGGTTCGGAACGCGGTGGCGAATCACGAGCGGCCGGAAGGTAAACGCATTGGGGGTCGCAAAAGTGTCTCCCGGAATTAAGCGCGAGAAATTCACCACAGCTACACCGAGGCTTTGACGGCAAGGGCCGAATTACGGGTTGTGGGGGCTTCGGCCCACATCACATGGTCATCACAAAGCCGCGGCTTCGACCGGGGCCACCACGCACCCCCTGTAACGTCGATTGGGTGCGTACCGACCGAATCTTCGCCCGCCTGGAGCAGGAGCCGGAGCGACCGAGCAACCGCGATGTGCCGCGGATGAGCCGACACCGCATCGTGCTGTTCGGTTCTGCCGTGCTGTTCTACGTGGCGATCGTCGCGGCCGTATTCGTGAGCCAGCACCTCGTACGCCTGGACTGGCAGGTGATGCTCTTCCGGCCCTACAAGCAGTGGCCGGATCTCCACGCCCTGCTCGACTACTTCGTGGTGATGGGGCAGCGCGGTCCGACCGCGGTCCTGGTCGCCGCGTGGCTCGGCTGGCGCTCCTGGCGGCAGCGCACCCTGCGCCCGCTGCTCGCCCTCGGTGTCGCCCTGCTGCTGCTCAACGCGACGGTGGGGTCAGTGAAGTACGGCCTCGGCCGGCTCGGCCCGCACTACGCGACGACCGTCGGCTCGGCCGAGATGTTCAGCGGCGGCGATATATTTCCTTCCGGCCATACCGCCAACGCCGTGGTGACCTGGGGCATTCTGGCCTATCTCGCCACCACGCCGATCGCCCGCCGGGTGCTGTCCGTCGTGGCCGCCGTCTTCGCGCTCGGCGTCGGCGCGACCACCGTCTACCTGGGCACGCACTGGGTCAGTGATGTGCTGCTGGGCTGGGCGGCGGGGCTGCTGATCCTGCTGGCGCTGCCCTGGTTCGAACCGGCCATCGCCTGGGCCAACACGTGGCTCCTGGCCGTACGGGACCGGCTCCGCGAGGGCCGCGGACCCGTCCTGGCGCCGGCCTACGGCATGCCCCGGACGGCACTGGTGGCACCGCAGCGGGAGGGGGCGCCGGACGCGCTGGAGCCCGTGAGTGCCGGACCCGCGAGCGATCCGGTCGCCGCCGGCACGGCGAGCGGCAGAGGCGGGTCGACGGCCGCGCGGAACACCGACCCGCGGCTGCACCACTCGCCGCCGCGCCCGCACAACTCCCGCTCGGAGCGCACCCCGGTCACCCCGA
>NZ_LIQY01000522.1 GCF_001418495.1 Streptomyces pathocidini
CGTCATCGGCGACGTCGCCGCGGGCAGCGGGGCGCTCCCCACCGTCGGCCCCGGCGAGGCGGCCCGCATCATGACCGGCGCGCCCATCCCGCCGGGCGCCGAGGCCGTCGTCCCCGTCGAGTGGACCGACGGCGGTACGGGCGGCGGCCCGGCCGCCGGCATGCGCGCCGCCGCGCACGCGCCCGAAGGCGCGTCCGGCGAGGTCCGCGTGCACCGCCCGGCCGAGGTCGGAGCGCACATCCGCGCCCAGGGCTCGGACGTCACCGCCGGTGAACTCGCCCTGGCCGCGGGCACCGTCCTCGGCCCCGCCCAGATCGGCCTGCTGGCCGCCCTCGGCCGCGGCTCGGTCCGCGTCAGGCCCCGCCCGCGGGTCGTCGTGCTGTCCACGGGCAGCGAACTCGTCCACCCCGGCGAGGAGTTGGCACACGGCCAGATCTACGACTCCAACAGCTTCATGCTCGTCGCCGCCGCCCGCGACGCCGGCGCCATCGGCTACCGGGTGGGCGCCGTCGCCGACGACGCCGAGACCCTCCGCTCCACCATCGAGGACCAGCTCATCCGCGCCGACCTCGTCGTCACCAGCGGCGGCGTCAGCGTGGGGGCGTACGACGTCGTCAAGGAGGCGCTGTCCGGGTTCGAGGCGGAACAGGGCCGCGTCGAGTTCCGCAAGCTGGCCATGCAGCCGGGCAAGCCCCAGGGCTTCGGCCGCGTCGGCCCCGACCGCACCCCGCTGCTCGCCCTCCCCGGCAACCCCGTCAGCTCCTACGTCTCCTTCGAACTCTTCGTACGCCCCGCCATCCGCGTCCTCATGGGCCTGGACCCGGCCGCCGGGCGGGAGACCGTACGCGCCGTCTGCCCCGACGGCATCGCCTCCTCCCCGAAGGGAAGCCGCCAGTTCCTGAGAGGGCGCTACGCGGACGGCGCCGTCACCCCCGTGGGCGGTGCCTCCTCCCACCTGGTGAAGGCCCTCGCCCACGCCAACTCCCTGATCGTCGTGGACGAGGACAGCACCTCGGTGGAGCCGGGCGCCGAGGTCGAGGTCGTTCTCCTGGACTGAGGGGCGACCGCTGCCGGGTACGGTGTCTGCCCACAAGACCCGACCAGGAGAGCGATGAGCAGCGGCCAGCAGGACTTCACCCACCTCGACGACGCGGGCGCGGCCCGCATGGTCGACGTCTCGCGGAAGGACGTCACCGCCCGCACCGCCCGCGCCGGCGGCCGCGTCCTGGTGTCGCCGCGCGTCGTGGAACTGCTGCGCGGCGAGGGCGTGCCCAAGGGGGACGCCCTCGCCACCGCCCGTATCGCCGGGATCATGGGCGCCAAGCGCACGCCCGACCTCATCCCGCTGTGCCACCCGCTCGCTGTCTCCGGCGTCGAGGTCGACCTGTCGGTGGCCGACGACGCGGTGGAGATCACGGCCACGGTGCGGACCACCGACCGCACGGGCGTCGAGATGGAGGCCCTGACCGCCGTCACCGTCGCCGCCCTCACCGTGATCGACATGGTCAAGGCCGTCGACAAGGAGGCCACCATCGCGGACGTCCGGGTCGAGGAGAAGACGGGCGGCAAGTCCGGCGCCTGGACGCGGGGTTCGGGCCCGGCGGAAGGGAGCGGCGCGTGACCTCCGAGCCGTCGCGCCCGTACCGCGCCCTGGCCGTCACCGTCTCCAACCGCGCCTCCGCCGGCGTCTACGCCGACAAGGGCGGCCCCCTCCTCGTCGACGGCCTGACCGCCATGGGCTTCACGGTCGACGGGCCGCGCGTCGTCCCGGACGGCGAGCCGGTCGAAGCCGTACTCCGCGAGGCCGTCACCGCCGCGTACGACGTCGTGCTCACCACCGGCGGCACCGGCATCTCGCCCACCGACCGCACCCCCGACCTGACCCGCCGGATCCTGGACTACGAGATCCCCGGCATCCCGGAGGCGATCCGCGCCGAGGGCCTGGCCAAGGTGCCCACGGCCGCGCTCTCCCGCGGGCTCGCAGGTGTCGCCGGGACTACCCTGATCATCAACCTCCCCGGTTCCACCGGCGGCGTCCGCGACGGCCTGGCCGTCCTGGGGCGCCTCCTCGTCCACGCCGTCGACCAGATCCGCGGCGGCGACCACCCCAGACCCGCGGGGAGCTGAAGCTGAACGCCCCCTGGCCCGTCGAACTGACGGACGGCGACGTCGCCCTCCGTCCCATAAGGATGCGCGACCAGCGCATCTGGCGAGAGGTGAACCGGCGCAACCGCGACTGGCTGCGTCCCTGGGAGGCGACGATCCCGCCGCCCTCCGCCGCGGGGCCCGTCACCCACCGCCCCACGTACCGGCAGATGGTCCGCCACCTGCGGGCGGAGGCGCACGCCGGCCGAATGCTGCCCTTCGTCATCGAGTTCCGCGGCCGGCTCGTCGGCCAGCTGACGGTGGCCGGCATCAGCTGGGGCTCGATGTGCTCGGGCCACGTCGGCTACTGGGTCGACGAGGCGGTGGCCGGCCGCGGCGTGATGCCGACCGCCGTGGCGCTCGCGGTCGACCACTGCTTCCGTACGGTCGGGCTGCACCGCGTCGAGGTGTGCATTCGGCCGGAGAACGGGCCGAGCCGCCGGGTCGTCGAGAAACTCGGATTCCGCGAGGAGGGCCTCCGGCCGCGCTACCTCCATATCGACGGCGCCTGGCGCGACCACCTCATCTACGCGCTGACGGTCGAGGAGGTCCCCGAAGGCCTGGTCGCGCGGTGGCACCGGGAGAGACCCGGCACGGCTCACAAATAAAAAGCGTGTTCGATATCGCTCACAAAGCGATCACATTTGCGATCCCAGAAACCCAACAATCTCAAAAGAAGCTCTGGATATCAGCCAGATCGTGCGACACACCGGGCCAATTGGCAGATGGCCTCAAGCAAACCCCTCTACCGTGTGAGATGTGAGCAGCAGCGGCCTCATCTACGCAGTCATCGTCGGGGCCTGGGCCGCCTACTTGGTGCCGATGTGGCTCCGTAGGCAGGACGAGCTCAACGAGGCCCGTCCGACGGAACGCTTCAGCACCGCCATCCGGCTGCTGTCCGGACGGGCGGGCATGGAGCGCCGTTACGCCAAGGACCTCCAGGAGCGTGCCTCCGACGACGGGGAGCCGGACGGGAAGTCCGGTGGTGCGCCGGAACCGGAGACGGAACCGGTCGGCGCCCAGGACGCGGCCGGCTCGACCGACGCGGTCGACGTCCGCTCCTTCGCGGTGTCCGCGACCACCGCCCACTCACTGCGCACCCGTGAGGTCCACGAGGCCGGCGAATCCGGTGCGGCCGAGGCGGACGAGGTGGCCGAGTCGGAGGGCGCGGAGGGGACCTCGCGCGCCGAGGCCCGTAGGGAGCGCGCTGATCGCGAGGCCCCCGCGTCCCGGCCCGAGCGGCAGCGGCCCGCCGCCGCGGCTCGGCCCGCGCTCTCCGCCGCGGAGCGCGCCCGGCGCTCGAAGGTCCTCGCGCGCCGCCGCCGTACCACCATGGGGCTGTTCCTCGCCTTCACCCTCAGCTCGGTCGTCGCCGCCGTCGGCGGGCTGGCCTTCCTGTGGGCGCCGGCGGTCCCGGCCGTGCTGCTCAGCGCGTACATCGCGCACCTGCGCGCCCACGAGCGGCGCCGCTTCGCCTTCACCATGGACCAGCGCCGCGCCGAGGCCGCTGCCAAGCGGCTCCGCGAGCGCCGCTCACCCGCCGCGGGTCGCGCCCCGCACGCCACCGGCCGCACGTCGCGCCCGCCCGGCCGCGGCGAGGCGGGCCTGGCCCGGGGCCGTGGTGACGCCGGGGGGCGAGGCCGCGGTGACGCGGGGGCGGCGCGCGAGGCGACGGTGGAGGGCGACCGTGAGGCCGTCGTGGAGAAGTCCGTCGCCGAGGCGGCGCCCGCGCCTGCCTCGCCGCACACGGCGGGCCGGCGGGCGCTGGTCGAGCAGACCGACGTGGTCGGTCTGCTCGACCAGC
>NZ_LIQY01000523.1 GCF_001418495.1 Streptomyces pathocidini
CACCGGCCCGGCTGCCCGACGGCCCAGACCTCAGCCGAGACACCCCCGCCAGCCCGCCTACACGACAGTGCAGGCTCTGGCCGAGGCACCACGGTCGCCCAACGGCCCAGGTCTTGGCCAAGGCACCCCACCGGCCCGGCTGCCCGACAGTCCAGGTCCGGCCAATACGCCCCAGCCGCCCCGGCAGCTCGGCTGCCCGGCGCCCCGGCCGCTCGGCGGCCCTCACGTCTGCCCGGGGCAGGCCGTCCGAAACCTTCCCGGGCCGAGCCCGGCAGTGTGCTGCTTGTCACGCTTCCGCGCATCTGCCGGAACGGCCAAAATTCTGTGCTGGGCCGCTGTGGCCTCCGGCATACCCGCCCAATGGCGGGCCCGGCATGTAGTGACGTGTACTGATCTGTATGGACTCTGTATCGACCGGTGAATGACCGTCCATCACGGGGCCGGGGGGTGGCCACCCTCCACACGGGGCATGACCGGGGTGACCGATACGGACCGCGAGCCGCAGACCGGCGGCCGCGTACCCGTCCCGGCACCTCCGACCGGCAGCACCATCGCCACCGCCCACCCCACAACATGGCCGCGCGCCAAGCGTCATGAGCCGTGCGTCGACCACATCATGAGGAGCCGCCTGATGTCCGACTTCGTACCCGGACTCGAGGGAGTCGTCGCGTTCGAAACGGAGATCGCCGAACCCGACAAGGAAGGCGGCGCGCTCCGCTACCGAGGCGTGGACATCGAGGATCTCGTCGGCCACGTCTCGTTCGGCAACGTGTGGGGCCTGCTGGTCGACGGCAGCTTCAACCCCGGCCTGCCGCCCGCCGAGCCGTTCCCGATCCCGGTGCACTCCGGCGACATCCGCGTGGATGTGCAGTCCGCGCTCGCGATGCTGGCCCCAGTGTGGGGCCTGAAACCGCTGCTCGACATCGACGAGGCGCAGGCCCGCGAGGACCTCGCCCGGGCAGCCGTCATGGCGCTGTCGTACGTCGCGCAGTCCGCGCGCGGGCAGGGGCTGCCGATGGTGCCGCAGCGGGAGATCGACAAGGCGGAGACGGTTGTCGAGCGCTTCATGAAGCGGTGGCGGGGCGAGCCGGATCCCAAGCACGTCAAGGCGGTCGACGCGTACTGGACGTCCGCGGCCGAGCACGGCATGAACGCGTCCACGTTCACTGCCCGGGTCATCGCCTCGACCGGCGCGGACGTCGCGGCGGCTCTGTCCGGCGCGGTGGGCGCGATGTCGGGGCCGCTGCACGGCGGCGCGCCGTCGCGCGTCCTCGGCATGATCGAGGAGATCGAGCGGACCGGGGACGCCACGGCGTACGTGAAGCGGGCCCTGGACAAGGGCGAGCGGCTGATGGGCTTCGGGCACCGCGTGTACCGCGCGGAGGACCCGCGGGCGCGCGTGCTGCGGCGTACGGCGAAGGAGCTGGGGGCACCGCGGTTCGAGGTCGCGGAGGCGCTGGAGCGGGCGGCCTTGGAGGAGCTCCACAACCGGCGGCCGGACCGGGTGCTGGCGACGAACGTGGAGTTCTGGGCGGCGATCATGCTGGACTTCGCGGAGGTGCCGGCGCACATGTTCACCTCGATGTTCACCTGCGCCCGTACGGCGGGGTGGAGCGCGCACATCCTGGAGCAGAAGCGCACGGGCCGCCTGGTCCGCCCCTCGGCCCGCTACATCGGCCCCGCGGCGCGCGACCCCCGCGAAATCGACGGCTACGAGGACATCACGCGCCACTGAGAGCCAAGAAGGGGCGCCGCGGGTGGAGCGATGAAGAAGGTGCGCCGACGTGTTGCGGGGGAGGGTGTCGGCGCACCGGCTCAGTGGGCAGGTGTCAGCGGCCCAGCTTCTTCTTCAGGCGCTTGGCCTCGGGGGACTCCCACAGGGTGTCCCACAGCCTGGACGAGCTGGTCGAGGTGTAGACGCCGGGGCCGCCCTGGCTGGCGCAGCCGTCGCCGTACGAGACGACGCCGATCTGGATCGCCGTCTCGCGACCGGGGACCTTGCGGAAGATCGGGCCGCCGCTGTCGCCCTGGCAGGAGTCCTTGCCCTCGAGTCCCGCGCAGATGTTGACCTTCGCGTTGTACTCGCCGTAACTCACCTTGCACTCGTCGTGCGAGAGAATCGGGACCTTCACCTCCCGCAGCCGGTCCGGGGAGTGGCCCAGATCGGTGTCGGTGTTGCCCCAGCCGGTGACGACGGCCTTTGCGCCGGGACGGATCAGCGCGTCCGTGCCGGGCGTCGGAAGTTTGACGGGCGCGATTCCCTTGACGGGCTTGACGAATTCGACGAACGCGACGTCGTACGCGGAATTCCCGTTGAGGTAGCGGGGGTGGACGACGATACCGCCGGGGTCGTCCTCGCCCTCGGACGGGCGGGCGTTGCGGACCTGTCCCTGCGAGGAGTTGGACAGGACGGTGCGGCCGACCACGACCTGGAGGTCCTTGGCCTCCATGCCGGCGACGCAGTGCGCGGCCGTCATGACGACGGTCGGGTTGATCAGGCTTCCGCCGCAGAAATGGCGGTCCCTGGCAGTGCCCTTGCCCTTGGAGAGCAGGGCAGCCATGAAGGGGTACGCGTCGGCGGAGACGGCCGTGCCGCCGATGATGCGGGCGCTGGGGACCGATGGGGCGCCGACCGGGTAGGCGGCTTGGGCGGCCTGGACGCCGGCCCGGCCGGCCGAGGCGGCCCGGTCGGCCGAGGGAGTCCGGTCGGCGGCCTGCGCCAAGGGGGCCGCCGATGCCACGAGGGCGAGGGCGGCACCGGCCGCCAGCCCGGCCCCGGCTATTCGGCGGGTTCTCCGTATCCGGCTTCCGCTAGGCAGTAAAAGTCGCATGGGGGTGGTCTCCGATTCCGTGAGAACGAGACTCCGGCAGGCCGGGGAAGGGAGCAGGAATTGCACTCAACCGACCTGCGGAGAAGCGGTGTTGCAGAACATTAGGAGTCAATGCCTGCACACGTCAAAGGATTCCCGAAGAAAGGGAGTTGTGTATTTTTGAATCGACTGGAGGAATTCCCCTGGGCATTCCTCCGGCCAATTCGTCAGACGGGCGTGGCTGCCGTGAGGTTCATTCGGTGCCGGGAGAATTTGCCGGGCCTTGATGCGGGTGGGCCCGGTCCGGGACTGCCAGGCCCTCCGCCAACACCTCGGCCAGGTGGCGGGCTTGGCCGCGACCGCCGCCCTCCCCCGGTCCGGCCGGCTGGGCCAGTTCGGCCAGCTGCGTACGGCAGGAGAAGCCGTCCGCCAGGATCTCCGTGTCGGCCGAGGCGGAGACGGCGGCCCGCACGGACGGCAGCAGCTGCTCCTCCGCGCAGGCGCGCGACACCTCGAAATGGCCGCGCTCGAAGCCGAAGTTGCCCGCCAGGCCGCAGCAGCCGCCGCTCAACTCGCCGGTGAGCCCGGCCCGCTCGCGGAGCCGGCGCTCGGCGGCGTCGCCGAGTACGGCGTGCTGGTGGCAGTGGGTCTGGCCCGCCACCGGACGGTCCAGGCGGGGCGGCTGCCAGTCCGGGGCGAACTGGTCGAGGGCCTGCGCGAACGTGACGACGGAGGCGGCGAGCCGCGCCGCGCGCGGGTCGTCCGCGCCGACCAGCTCCGGGAGGTCGGTCCGCAGCGCGGCCGTGCAGCTCGGTTCGAGCCCGACGATCGGCAGCCCGGCCCGCAGCGCGGGCGCCAGCACGTCCAGCGTGCGCCGCATGACCTTGCGGGCCCGCCCGAGTTGCCCGGTCGACACCCAGGTCAGCCCGCAGCACACGGGGCGGGGCGGCACGACCACCAGCAATCCGGCGGCCTCCAGCACAGTTACGGCTGCCCGCCCGACGGACGGGGAGAGGTAGTTGCTGAACGTGTCGGGCCACAGCACGACGGTGCGCTCCCGCGCGGGCGACACAGTGCGGCCGAGCCGAGCTCCTGAAGCGGCGCCACCGCCCGCCCCGGAG
>NZ_LIQY01000524.1 GCF_001418495.1 Streptomyces pathocidini
GTGGACGGGCGGGTGCTCGGCGCCCGCTTCGCCCACCCGCAGCGGGCGGCCGAGGCCGCGATCCACCGGGCATGGTTCCGCGAGAACGGGTGGACCGAGGTGCAGGAGCCGCTCCATATCAACGAGGGCGAGGGGGACTTCGCGGTGACCGACACCTGGCTGCTGGCCGGGCGCGGCTTCCGCAGCAGCCCGCTCTCGCACCCGGAGGCGCAGGAGTTCTTCGGACGCCCGGTGATCGGCCTCGACCTGGTGGACCCGCGCTACTACCACCTCGACACGGCGCTGAGCGTGCTGGGCGGGGACGAGATCATGTACTACCCGCCCGCGTTCTCCCCCGGCAGCCGGGCCGTCCTGGCCAGGCTCTTCCCGGACGCGCTGATCGCCGAGGAGGCGGACGCGGCGTCACTGGGCCTGAACGCCGTCTCCGACGGCCTCCACGTCCTCCTCCCTCAGCCCGCCGCGGGCCTCTTCGCCCCCTTGCGCGACCGCGGCTACGAGCCGATCGGCATCGACCTCTCAGAACTCCTCAAGGGCGGCGGCAGCGTCAAGTGCGCCACGCTCGAACTTCGTCTCGCTTAAGGGGAGTTGCACTCGGCCGCGGCGAACTCGGCAGCGCCGAGCGCCGCCGTACCGATTGCTCGCCGCGCCTGGCGGGAAGATTTCCCGCCAGGTGGGACCCGCCCGGGGAAGGCCTTGCCGCCGAGGCAGGGCTCCGCGGCGGGGCGCTCCCGGTCGCGCGGGAAAACCTCTCCCGCCGTGACAGCGAGCAACCACTGCCGTGGAGTCCGGTGGCGCCGAGCTCGGCTCAACCCCTACGAGGTTCCAGTCCGGCGGGAGGCCACTTGTCTCCCCAGGTTGCGTCCCGCGCGTCCCGGTAGTCCTCGCGGTTGCGCTTTGTGACCGTGGTCCGGGTCAGGGTGCCCTCCGGGGTGCACAGGTTCAGGAGGACCTGGCCCTTGCGGAGTTGGGGGCGGCGGACGATGCGGGCCGCGGGCGGCTCCGGGGGGAGCGGCCCGCGGACGGCCGCGACGTAGCTGAACTTCTCGTCCTCGTACGGCAGCGACCCTCCCTTCACCTGCCGGTGGAGGGAAGAGCGGGCCACCCGGGCCGCGAAGTGGCACCAGTCCGCGCCCGGTTCGATCGGGCACGCCGCACTGTGCGGGCACGGCGCGACCACCCGCAGCCCCGCGGCCACCAGCCGCTCCCGCGCCTGGATGATCCGCTGGTACCCGTCGGGCGTACCGGGCTCGACCACCACCACGGCCTCCCCGGCCCGCGCCGCCTCCTCGACGACCGCCCGGCGCGCGTCCTCGGCCAGCTCCTTCAGCACGTACGAGATCGTGATCAG
>NZ_LIQY01000525.1 GCF_001418495.1 Streptomyces pathocidini
CGCGCGGATACGACGGGCAGTGAAAGCCCGCGGGCACTTCCCCAACGAGCAAGCCGCGTTGAAGTGCGTCTACATGGCGATCATGTCCCTCGACCCCACAGGCAAAGGCCAGGCCCGCTGGACCATGCGCTGGAAGACCGCACTGAACGCCTTCGACATCACCTTCGACGGCCGCCTCTCAGCAGCCCGTCAGTAACCCCAACTACCCAGTTACACCACTCGTTTGACAGTCCCGCTGTAGATGATCACTTACGGAGCAGCCCTCAGCATGGTCGTTGTCGCAGGAGATGCCGTAAGGGCTGAGGCGGCAACGGGCGTTGAGGACGTGGTGTCCCAGCGTGAGTACGGGTACTCATGCGCTTGACGACGTGTGGTGGCAGCGTGCCCGGCATGAATGAAGCGATACGGAAACTGTCCCGATGGGGCGGAGGGGGCATCGCCGTCTGGGCGTTGCTCTTCGATCTCCTGCTGTACCTCGCGATCCTGGTTCTCGGTTCCATCGTCACCTCGTCAGGCGGGTACGCGGTGCCCTTGGGGCTGTGGTGGCTGGCATCGTTGCTCCTCTTCGGCGTTCCTGCCGCCACGGGCGTTGTGCTCCTCAGGCACCGCTACTACATCGCCACCACCTTCCAGTTCCTGCTGGCGCTCCTGATCCTGGTCCTGGTTGTGCGTGACCTTCTGACCGTCCAACGGTGACGTACCGGACAGCCCCCATCACTTGGCCGAGTCCGCGCCCGTTCGGCAAGTCGGTGGCTCAACTGCGGGGCGGCACGGGATGAGTACGGGTACTCATGTGTGCTACGACACGGGGTGGCAGCGTGCCCGGCATGACTGAAGCAATAAGGAAGCGGTCCCGATGGGTTGATGCGGGTTTCGCCGTCGTGGTGTTGCTCTTCAACGTCCTGGTGGCCGGCTCGATCCTGCTCTACAGCTTCGAGGTCGGCATGTCGGAAGAGCCCGAGCCCTGGTGGATGTCGTTGCTGCATCCGGTGCTGCTCCTGGGCGCTGCTATCGCCACAGGCGTTGTGTTCCTCGTACGCCGCTACTACATCGCCGCCACCGCCCAGATCCTGCTCCTGTTCCTGCCCATCCAAGGGACAGTGCTGGCCGCGCTGTTCGATCCGTACCGAAAATGACGTAGTGGTTCTGCGGCCATGCCCCTTGCCGCTCAGCCCAGGTGGCGGGTGAGGGTTCGCCAGTTCTTCAGGTGACCGATGCCGTGCCCGACCCGGATACGCCGTGAGGAGCGTGCCTTGCGCTGGTCGTTGATCCTCTTTGGCGTTCCGGCCGCAACTGGCGTTGTGCTCCCCATGCGCCCCGGTTTCCCCCCGTGTCCCCGGCGCTTGGTCGCCTGCTGGTCGCTCGTTGGTCAACGCGCCACCAAACGAGGCTACTTGTGAGGGGTGACGATACTCATCGAGTACACGCCCGCCCCCTCCTCCCAGGCAGTGCGACGAATGCCCCGCCGGCTCACCCCGTTCGCCGCGGCCGGTACGGCCGTCGCCGCGCTGCTCGCCATCGCGGTCTCCCCTCTCACGCCGTCGGCCCTCGCCGCCGAAGGCGCCAGCGCCGCCGAGTGCGCGCCCTCTCCCGTCCACTCCCCGTGGGGCCCCGGTACCGCGCCCGGTGCGCCCGCCGACGTGCCGTTCCTCTCCGCGCACCGGGGCGGCACCAACCTGGCCCCGCAGCAGACCGCCGAGGCGTACCGCAGCGCGCTGGCGTTCGGTGCGACGGTGATCGAGATCGACATCCGCCGGCTGTCGGACGGCACGCTCGTCGCGTACCACGACGGCGAAGGCCCCGGCGGACAGTCCGTCAGCTCGGTGGACCTGGCGGAGTTCAAGAGCTGGAACGCGGCCACCGGCGAGTGGGCCGGCACCGCGTACGACCCCGCCCGCTACCTGACCTTCGCCGAGGCGCTGGACATCGCCGGGCAGGCGGGAGCCGGCCTCGACATCGAGTTCAAGGAGGTCTACCTGCTGGACCGCAAGCCGTACCGCCAGGTCGCGCAGGCCGTGGCCGACGCCGGGCTGATGGACCGCACGCTCTGGCAGTACTCCTCGAACCTGGATCCCCTGATCTTGGCCGTCCAGGGCATCGACCCCAGCGCCCTCTTCAACTACAACCTCAGCGGCGCGGAGCAGCCCTCCGCGCTGTACGACCGGGCCGCGGGCAAGGACTTCTCGTTCGGCTCGGACCTCGCCAAGTTCACGGCGCCGCGGCTGGCCGCGATCCACGACGGGTGCGGCATCGCCGTACCGCACAGCTACGACGCGGGCCCCGACCAGGAGTTCACGCAGATCCAGCAGGGCCGTGCCAACGGCGTCGACGGCTTCCAGACCAACCAGGTGGACGTGGCGGCCGACGCCCTGGACCGGCCGGTGCCCTCCGCCTGGCAGGCCGGCCCGACCCCGGACACCGCCTGCCTGGTGAACCCGGCCAACGGCTACGGACTGCTCGGCCGCACCGTGACGCGGGCCGACGGCAGCACCGCGGTCACCGGGCCCGGCGGATGCGCCACCACCGGGGGCCAGGCCGTGTCCTTCGCCGGTGACGGCGCGGCCCTGCCGGCCGCCCACCCGGCCGTCGGCTGACGCGCGCGGGTGGGCCGGCCCGGTCGTGCGGGTCGGCCCACCCCGTGCCTCACCCGTGCCTCACCGCGGGATCAACTGCCCCCGCCGGGACAGCAGGAAGCGGCGGAAGGCGGCCACCGGTGGGGTGTCCGGGCGGTCCTTGAGCCAGGCGACGCCGATCTCGCGGACGGCGCGCGGGGCCGTGACCGTGAGTTCGGCGACGCCCGGGCGGGGGACCGGGGGCGGCGGCAGGAGGGCCACGCCCAGGCCCGCGGCGACCAGGCCGCGGAGCGTCTCCGCCTCCTCGCCCTCGAAGGCGATCCGTGGCGTGAACCCCGCCTCCGCGCACAGCGCGTCGGTGATGCGGCGCAGGCCGTAGCCCGGTTCGAGGGTGACGAAGAGTTCGGTGGCGGCCTCGGCGAGGCGTACCCGCTTGCGGGTGGCCAGCCGGTGGTCGTCCGGTACCACCAGCCGCAGCCGCTGCTCGTCCAGACGGCGCGTCACCAGGTCCGGCGCGTCCGGGACCGGGGAGGTCAGGCACAGGTCGAGACCGCCCGCCCGCATGCGCTCGATCATCGCCTCGCCGTAGTTCTGGACGAGTTGGAAGCGGATCCGCGGATGGTCGGCGCGGAAGGCGCGCAGCAGCCCGGGCACCGTCTCGGAGCCGAGGGTGTGCAGGAAGCCGAAGGCGATCTTGCCGGTGGCGGGGTCGGTGTCGGCGCGTACGGACTCGGCCGCCCGCTCCACCTCCGCGAGCGCCCGCTCGACCGAGCCGAGGAACGTACGGCCTGCCGGGGTCAGCGAGAGCGTACGGCCGTGGCGGGCGAACAGCGCGACGCCCAGGTCGTGTTCGAGCCGCACCATGGCCCGGCTCAGCGTCGACTGCGGCACCGCCAGCCGGTGCGCCGCGCGCGTCACGTGCTCCTGCCGTGCCACGCCCGCGAACTGCGCGAGGCGGGGCGCGAGGAGCGCGGGCCAGGACTCCGGGTCCAAGTCGGCGGGCGCGGGCGGCTGTACGGGGCCGGTGCCGGGAGGAGCGGCCGCCGGACGGGGAGCCGCGCCTGTTGCGGGAATGTCTTCTTCGTTGCTGTTCGGTGACACCCGATGCCGTGATCTGCTGTCATGCGCCATGGGAACGATTATGGCGACTTCATGCATTGGACGCATGAGACGGAGCTCCCTACCTTGGATACATGCCTCCTGCAGATACCGGGGCGTCCACCCTCCGCGTGGGCGCCTCCTCCGCCTCCACCGCACCGTCCGCCGTGCCATCCGCCGCTCCCGCCGCCCCGCTTGGCCTCCGGGAACGCACCCCCGACGAGGCCACCAGGCTGCGCCCCGGAGGCCCGGGCTACCGCCGGATGACCACCGCGCTCTTCGCGGCCGGAGTCGCCACCTTCGCGCTCCTCTACTCCACGCAGGCCCTCCTCCCCGCCATCTCCGCCGACTTCGGCGTGACCCCGGACGCGGCGAGCTGGACGGTCGCCGCGGCCACGGCCGGGCTCGCCCTCGCCGTGCTCCCGATGAGCGCGCTGTCCGAACGCTTCGGGCGGCGCGCCATGATGACCGCCTCGCTGACGGTCGCGGCGCTCGTCTCGCTGCTCGTACCGTTCGCGCCCGACCTCACCACGCTGGTCGCCCTGCGCACCGTCCAGGGCGTGGCGCTCGCGGGCCTGCCGGCCTCGGCCATGGCGTACCTCGCCGAGGAGGTACGGGCCAAGGCGCTGGTCGGCGCGATCGGCCTGTTCGTGGCGGGCAACAGCATCGGCGGCATGTCCGGCCGCATCCTCACCGGCTGGATCGCCCAGGCCTGGGGCTGGCGCGCGGCGCTCGCCGCGGTCGGCGTCCTGTCCGTCCTCTGCGCGGTGGCGTTCCGGCTGCTGCTCCCCAAGGCCCGCCACTTCAGGCGCGGTTCGCTCAGCCCGCGCGTGCTGGCCCGCACGGTCGGCGGCCATCTGTCCGACCCGCTGCTGTGCCGGCTGTACGCGATCGGCGCGCTGTTCATGACCGTGTTCGGCGCGGTCTACACGGTGATCGGCTACCGCCTGGTCGGTGAGCCGTTCGGCCTGCCGCAGGGCATCGTCGGCTCGATCTTCCTGGTCTACCTCGTGGGTACGGTCTCCTCGGCCGGGGCCGGTCAGCTGGTCGCCCGGCTCGGGCGGCGCGGCGCGCTGTACGCCGCCGTGGGCACGACCGCCGCGGGTCTGCTGCTGAGCCTGTCCCACAGCCTGGCCGCGGTCCTCCTCGGCCTGGTCCTGATCACCGCCGGGTTCTTCGCGGGCCACGCGGTCGCGTCCTCGTCGGTGAGCCGCGCCGCCGAGACGGGCCGCGCCCAGGCCTTCGCGCTCTACCAGACCGCGTACTACCTCGGCAGCAGCGCGGGCGGCGCCCTCGGCGCGCTCGCCTACCGCGCGGCGGGCTGGGAGGGCACGGTCGTCCTCGGCCTCCTGGCCGTGGTCACGACCGCGGGCATCACGCTGTACGCGACCCGAAGGGCCGTGACGGCCCGCCGCCTCTCCCACGCCCGCGCGGCGAACGCCCTGGGCTGAGGCCTACCGCGACGCTGCGGCCTACCGCGCAAGGACGGCCGATGGCCCGCGCCATCCGGCGCGGGCCATCGAGCGCTCCACCACACTCACGGGGCGACCCGTAGCGACCCGTGGCGACGCTGGTGGCCTTCCCAGTCACCGCCCGGCCGCCCGGACGGCCGCCCCGCCGCCGTTCTGAACAAGGTAGAAGACAGCGCTACGCCAGGTGACGGTCATGTCACGCCCTCCCGTTGGTGGGTCGATGCCCTGCCGGCCGAATGCGTGGCCGTCGACTCGGCCCGTGCGGGCGGCAGTGCGCGGCTGTCCGCCTCGCTCTCATAGCCCCTGGCGCTTTCTAACAGGCACACTCGCGTTTGCGTGTTAGGTCTTTGACCACCCCTCACCTCCGCCTCGCTCTCCCGAACCCCGCTGCCAGTGGCATCCGCAGGCCCAGTGGTGGCGGAGCCGCGAGGGCGTCGGTCAAGGGGCGGGCGAAGGGGTGGGCGAAGAGGGTGCCCCGGACGAAGTTCGAGGAGAGGGCCAGGACTTCGGCGCGGTGCTGGGCCAGCGCGTGGCCGTCCGTGTGGACCTCGAAGCGGCAGATGTCGCGGTTGATCTTCTTCGCGCGGAGCGCCAGGCGGTAGGACAACTCCGGGTCGGTGCGCTGGTCGTTCGTCCCGTGCACGATCAGGACGCGACGGTCGGCCAGCTGGGCCACGGGCTCCTCCGCGCCCGCCCGGTTCCCGTCAGCCTGGTGGGTGGCCCACCACCACTCCGCCGGTCCCGAGCCCGAGGGGCCCGCATCCAGAGGCCTCGTCGCCAAGGACTCCGCATCCAAGGACTCTGCACTCAAGGGCTCCGCACTCAAAGGTTCCGCGGCCAAGGGTTCCGACGCCACCGGCCGCTCCGGTAGCCAAGGGGACAGCGCCAGAACCGAGTTGACCGCCGGATGGCCGCCCGCGCGCAGGGCCGCTCGCGCGCCCATGCCCGTACCCGCAAGGCAGATGGAGACGTCGCCGTAGCGGCGTATGACCTCGTCCGCCGCCCAGTGGGCGTCCGCGACCGGGTGCGCCGCGGCGCCGTTCCAGCCGCGGTGGCGATAGTGGACGACGTGGGCCACCAGGCCGTCCGCGCGGCCGTCCCGCGCCAGCCGTCGAGCCGTCGCCGCTGTCGTCGCCGAGGACAGCGGGGAGGGGCGGCCCGTGCCCAACACCCGCCCGCCGGGCAGCAGAAGCACTACGCCCTGGACCGCCTCTCCGTCACCCGTCGCGCCAACAGCCCGCCCCAGACGCGCCTTCCGCATCGGCACCGCTCGCTGAGCCATGAGCAGAACGATGGCAGAAGGAAGGGTGTACTCCACCCGACCTCGGGTCACCGTTCCGTATCCATTGACCACAACCGACCCCGCCCCGCGCACCAAACCGGCCATCCCCCGTGCCACGACCGGCCATGCCTTGCGCCGCAACCGGCCACGGTTCGCGCCGAGATCGGCCATGGCCCGCACTGTGACCGGTCATGCCGACTTCCGTGCTGCGAACGGTCGCCAGGTACGCCGACTCCCGCACCCTCTACGCGCGTAGGCGCTAGAGTGCGGAGATGACGAGCGAGACGACCCACACCCCGACCCCGGAACAGATCCGCCGGGCCCCCAAGGTCCTGCTGCACGACCATCTCGACGGCGGCCTGCGCCCCGGCACCATCGTCGAACTGGCCCGTGAGACCGGGTACGACGCGCTGCCCGAGACCGATCCCGACAAGCTCGGCATCTGGTTCCGCGAGGCCGCCGACTCCGGCTCGCTGGAGCGCTACCTCGAGACCTTCGCGCACACCTGCGCAGTGATGCAGACCCGCGCCGCGCTGGTCCGGGTCGCCGCCGAGTGCGCCGAGGACCTGGCCGCGGACGGGGTCGTCTACGCGGAGGTGCGGTACGCGCCGGAGCAGCACCTCGACGGCGGGCTGACCCTCGAGGAGGTCGTCGAGGCCGTCAACGAGGGCTTCCGGGAGGGCGAGCGGCGGGCGAAGGAGGACGGCAACCGCATCCGCGTCGGCGCCCTGCTGACCGCCATGCGGCACGCCGCCCGCGCCCTGGAGATCGCCGAACTCGCCAACCGCTACCGCGACCTGGGCGTCGTCGGCTTCGACATCGCGGGCGCCGAGGCGGGCTTCCCGCCCACCCGCCACCTCGACGCCTTCGAGTATCTGAAGCGGGAGAACAACCACTTCACCATCCACGCGGGCGAGGCCTTCGGCCTGCCGTCGATCTGGCAGGCCCTGCAGTGGTGCGGCGCCGACCGGCTCGGCCACGGCGTGCGGATCATCGACGACATCCAGGTCGGCGACGACGGCGGCGTCACGCTCGGCCGGCTGGCCAACTACGTGCGCGACAAGCGGATCCCGCTGGAGCTCTGCCCGACCTCCAACCTCCAGACGGGCGCGGCCGCTTCGTACGCCGAGCACCCCATCGGGCTGCTGCGCCGGCTGCATTTCCGGGCCACGGTCAACACCGACAACCGCCTGATGAGCGGCACGAGCATGAGTACCGAGTTCGAACACCTGGTGAGGACTTTCCGGTACACCCTCGACGACATGCAGTGGTTCACCGTCAATGCGATGAAATCGGCCTTCATTCCTTTCGATGAACGCCTGGCGATGATCAATGACGTCATCAAGCCCGGATACGCGGAACTGAAATCCGAGTGGCTTTTCCGCCAGGTCCCCACCGCACCCGCCGTGACCAGCGGATCCTCCCCCGCGGAGAGCTGAAAGGGGAACGCGCGCGTATACCGCGCAAGGAAAGCGGAGCGGCCGGGCGACACGAGACCCGGCCGCTCCGGCTGTTTGCGACGGCCGCACTTCTGTGGCTACGTTTCGGAGTCCTGCGATAACGGTCCGTGTATGGAGTCGGCTGTCTGCGCCCATGCCAGCGGGGCCGGTTCGCGGAATCGCTCGACCACCTCCCCCATCACGAGGACGTAATTCGATGAAGCAGGGAACCGCCAAGACTCTCGGTGTCGCCGTGCTCGGTGCCGCCTTCGCCGCCGCGGCGGCCGGCTCGGCCTCGGCCGCCGCCCCGGGTGACGTGCTGCAGAGCCTGCCGCTGGGCCAGGTCGCCAAGACCCTGCCCGCGGGTGCGTCTTCGGTCGCGACCTCCGGTCAGGACACCCTCGCCGAGACCACCGACGCGACGATGCCCGCCGTCATGGGCGCCACGCAGAAGTCCCTCGACAGCGCCCTGACGGCCGTGCCCGCCGCGCCGGGACGGCCGTCGACGCAGCAGTCCCAGACGCCGAAGGCCCATCAGGCGCCCAAGTCCCACCAGACCCCGAAGGCGCACCACGCGCCCCAGGCCCCGCAGGTGAAGCAGGGCAAGCACGCCAAGCAGGCCCCCCGGCCGCAGCACGCCCCCCGGCCGCAGCAGGCGCCGCAACCTCAGGAGGCGCCGCAGCCCCAGCAGGCCCCGCTTCAGGGCCTCCTTGGCGGGCTGCCGCTTGCCCAGGCCCTGCCGCTTGCCCAGGCTCTGCCGCTCGACCAGCTGCCGCTCGGCATCAGCGGCGGCCAGAACGAGGCCGGCTGACCCGCGAGACACGGCATCGCCCGGCGGGGTGCGCGCCCGGAGAGGGCCCGCACCCCGCCGGGCTGTGCCGCCTTCCGGGTCCTGCTCGCCGCTCTCACCTCGGCCCCCGTTGCTGCCGGCCCCGCTCGGGGCGCTGCTGCCGAAGTGAGGGTGCGGCGGGGGCGAGTCGACCCCGCTCGGTCGTGCACCGGGTCGGCCGCCCCGGCCCCCGCGTAGCGCGCCGATCCTGCGCAACGCGTCGCCCTCGCGCAACGCGCCGCCCCCGAGCAACGCACCGCCCCCAGCGCCGGATCGGCGGTGGGGGCGGAGAGGGTTCGGGCGCCGCGCGGGGCGCTCACCAGGCCTGGCGGGTGGCCGTCTTCTCGGACGGGAACAGGACCCACAGCGCCAGGTAGACCAGGAACTGCGGCCCCGGCAGCAGGCACGAGGCGAGGAAGATGACGCGCATCGTGGTCGCGGAGGTGCCGAAGCGCCGTGCGAGCGCGGCGCACACGCCGCCGATCATGCGTCCGTTGCGGGGGCGGGTGAGGGCGGCCATGAGGGGCTCCTTCTCGAACTTCTCGAACCGTCGGGAACGCTTCCACGCTACGGTTCGCGAACCGGGCAAAGCGTCGGTCTACGGGGCGATCCCGACCCTGGGGATCGTCGGGGTCGGACCCTGAGACCCCTCGTCCCGGCGCACCGCCGCCCGCCGCTGCCCCGGCCCACGGCCCGGGCCGCCCTGACCGCGACCGTCGCCCCCGCCCGTACCCCCTCCCGAACCCCGGCGCGTACCGCACCCCGCGCCCTGGCCCGCGCGGCACGCGTCGAGACGCGCGGCCAGCAGGGGCGTCAGCAGCAGGTGCGCGGCGGCCACTCCGGCGGTGTTCAG
>NZ_LIQY01000526.1:0-1205 GCF_001418495.1 Streptomyces pathocidini
CGCAGTCGGGTCGATGGGGCTCGGCCTGGCGGACAGCGAGCCGCTGGTCATCGCGGCCGCAGGGCTGCTGGGCGCCGGTATCGCGGTGATCCAGCCCACGCTGGCCACGATGATCGTGTGGTGCTCGACCACGGCCACGCGGTCGCGCGCGTTCGCCATGCAGTTCTTCCTGAACAACCTGGGTCTCGGCGTCGGCGGGCTGCTCGGCGGGCTCATCGTGGACACGGACCAGCCGTCGAGCTTCGTGACGCTGTTCTCGATCGAGGCCGTCATGTTCCTGGTGCTGGGCGCGGCCGTGGCGACCGTACGGCTGCCGCGGGTGCCTCGGGTGGACGACGCGGTGCCGACGGACGACCGGGCGAACGGCGGTCTGCGGGCGCTGCTCGGGGACCGGGCGATGGTGCAGCTGTGCGCGCTCGGCTTCGTGATGTTCTTCGCCTGCTACGGGCAGTTCGAGTCCGGGCTCTCGGCGTTCGCCGTCGAGGTCACGCGGATCTCGCCCGCCACGCTGGGTGTGGCGCTGGCCGCCAACACCGCGGTGATCGTGCTGGCGCAGTTCGTGGTCCTGAAGTTGGTGGAGCGGCGGCGGCGCAGCCGGGTCATCGCGGCGGTCGGTCTGATCTGGACGGTGGCGTGGGTCGCGGCCGGGGCCTCCGGCCTCGTCCACGGAAGCCAGGCGATCGCCACGGCGGCGATCATCTCGACGTACGCGCTCTTCGGCCTCGGCGAGGCGATGCTGTCGCCGACGGTGGCTCCGCTGGTGGCCGACCTGGCGCCGTCCTCGCGGGTGGGGCAGTACAACTCGGCCTTCGCGCTGGTGAAGCAGCTCGCGCTGGCCGTCGGGCCCGCGGTGGGCGGTCTGATGGCTGGAGCGGGGATGTACGTGGCGTACATCGCGATGCTGATCGGGTGCTCGCTGGGGATCACGGTCCTGGCCCTGAGGATGGGCCGTCGTCTGACGCCCGCCCAGGACAGCCCCTTCAGGGCCCCGGCCCCGGTCCCCACGCCGCGTGCGGAGCGGGAGCCGGTGACCGCATCGGTCTGATCCGGGGAACTCCGGCTAACCCTTGGGGAGGGCGAATTCGCACCAGACCGCCTTCCCGCCCCCTGGGGTGCGGCGGGAGCCCCAGGACGAGGCGATGGTCGCGACGATGGAGATACCGCGGCCGGACTCGTCGGCCGGCTCCGCCCTGCGGCGGCGCGGC
>NZ_LIQY01000526.1:1231-1905 GCF_001418495.1 Streptomyces pathocidini
GGCACGCGCGCGTGGGGCGGCTTCGACACCGCCCAGCAGCTCCAGGGCGGCGTTGTGGAAGAGCTCGGCGTCGTGGCCTGTACGGGCGGGGTGCTGGAGTACGAGGACGGCGACGTCGTCGTCGTGTTCCGCTGTCACGCCCAGGGCCCTGATGAGGCGGTCGCACACGACCTGGGGAGTGCCGGTGGCGCCGGCCAGGGCCTGTTCCAGGGCTGCCACGCCCTCGTCGATGTCCTCGCGGCGCCGCTCGACGAGGCCGTCGGTGTAGAGCACGGCGGTGGAACCGGGCCCCAGGGGCAGGGACGCGGAGGTGTGCAGCCAGCCGCCGGTGCCGAGCGGGGGTCCTGTGGGTTCGGCCGCGCGGTGGACCGTGCCGTCCGGGTCGCGGACGACGATCGGGAGGTGGCCCGCCGAGGCGTAGACCAGGCGCCCCTCGTTGGGGTCGTGGACGGCGTAGACGCAGGTGGCGATCTGGCTGGCGTCGATCTCGGCGGCCAGCCCGTCGAGGAGCTGGAGCACTTCGTGCGGGGGCAGGTCCAGGCGCGCGTAGGCCCGTACGGCCGTGCGGAGTTGGCCCATGACGGCGGCGGCCCGTACGCCCCGTCCCATCACGTCACCGATGACCAGGGCCGTGCGGCCGGCGCCGAGGGTGATGACGTCGTACCAGTCGCCGC
>NZ_LIQY01000527.1 GCF_001418495.1 Streptomyces pathocidini
ACCCCGTACGGCACCCCCGAGTCCCCGCGCGTCGCGGTCCGCGGCGAGGCGCGGCTCGAGGTCGATCCGGAGATCGCCACCCTTGCCGTCACCGTCAACGCGCGCGGCACCGACCGGCGGGCCGCGCTGGACGACCTCACCCGGCGCAACACCGCCGTACTCGACCTCGTCAAGTCCTATGGCGAGGCCGTGGAAAAGCTGGAGACCGGCGCCTTCGTCGTCACCCCCGAACTGAGCCACCGGGGCCGCGGCGAGCGCGTACGGGCCTACCACGGACGCGTCCATGTCACCGCCGCCCTCACCGACTTCACCGCCCTCGGCGAACTGGCCACGCGCCTCGCCGACCTCGAACTCACCACCGTCGGCGGCCCGTGGTGGGCCCTGCGCCCCGACTCGCCCGCCCACCGCGAGGCCCGGCAGCAGGCCGTACGGGAGGCGGTGCAGCGGGCGCGGGAGTACGCCGAGGCGCTCGGCGCCGAGTTGGCTGCGCTCGTCGAGCTCGCGGACGAGGGCGCGGAGGGCGCGGTGCCGGTCGGGATGGCGATGCCCGCCGCGATGCCGCGCGGCTTCGCGGGCGGGGTGGCGGAGGGCGCCGAGGCCGCGCCCCTGGACCTCGAGCCGCAGCGCCAGACCGTCCAGGCGCGCGTCAACGCCCGGTTCACGATGTCACCGCCCCGGCTGTGAGAGGCGCCCCCGTCCGGATGGCGTTTCGGATGGCGTTTCGGGCGGCGCACGCTCATCGGAGCACGCCCTCGCACCTTCGATACTTGTCAACAACCCTTCACGCAAAGGCCGTTGAGTAGTCACGTCCCTCAAAATCCCTACCCGCGAGTACGGCATAGGCTCGCACCATGCGCCGAGCAAAGATCGTCTGCACACTGGGCCCCGCCACCCACTCGTACGACCAGATCAAGGCACTGGTCGAAGCCGGAATGGACGTGGCCCGCTTCAACCTCAGCCACGGCAGCTACGCCGAACACGAGGAGCGCTACCGCCACGTGCGCAAGGCCTCCGACGAGACCGGCCGCAGCGTCGGGATCCTTGCGGACCTTCAAGGCCCGAAGATCCGCCTCGGCCGATTCCGCGAAGGGCCCGTACTCCTCGAACGCGGCGACGAGTTCACCATCACCGTCGAGGAGGTCGAGGGCGACCGCCTGACCTGCGGCACCACCTACGCGGGCCTCGCCGCCGACGTCACGCGAGGCGAGCGCATCCTCGTGGACGACGGCCGCGTCACCCTCGAAGTAACGAACGTGGACGGGCCCCGCGTCCAGACCATCGTCATCGAGGGCGGCATGGTCTCCGACCACAAGGGCCTCAACCTCCCCGGCGTCGCCGTCTCCGTACCCGCCCTCTCCGGCAAGGACGTCGAGGACCTGCGCTGGGCGCTGCGCACCGGCGCGGACATCATCGCCCTGTCCTTCGTCCGCAGCGGGGACGACGTACGCGACGTCCACCGGGTCATGGACGAGGAGGGGCGCCGGCTTCCGGTGCTCGCGAAGATCGAGAAGCCGCAGGCGGTCGAGAACCTCGAATCCATCGTCGACGCCTTCGACGGGATCATGGTCGCGCGCGGGGACCTCGGGGTCGAAATGCCGCTGGAGTCCGTGCCGATGGTGCAGAAGCGCGCGGTCAAGCTGGCCAAGCGCAACGCCAAGCCGGTGATCGTCGCGACCCAGATGCTCGACTCCATGATCGACGCGTCCCGGCCGACGCGCGCCGAGGCCTCCGACGTCGCCAACGCGGTGATGGACGGGACGGACGCGGTGATGCTGTCCGGCGAGACGAGCGTGGGCAAGTACCCGGTGGAGACGGTCAAGACGATGGCCCGCATCGTGGCCGCGGCCGAGGAGGACATGCTCGCCAAGGGGCTGTCGCCGCTGACCGAGAGCAACAAGCCCCGCACCCAGGCGGGTGCCGTGGCCCGCGCGGCGGCGGAGATCGGCGACTTCCTGGGCGCCAAGTTCCTCGTCGCCTGCACGCAGTCCGGCGACACGGTCCGCCGCCTGTCCCGCTACCGCTCGCCGATCCCGGTCCTCGCCTTCACCCCCGAGCCCGCGACCCGCTCGCAGCTCAACCTCACGTGGGGCGTGGAGACCTTCCTCGGCCCGATGGTCGACTCCACCGACGAGATGGTCCAGCAGGTCGACGAGCAGCTCCTGAAAATCGGCCGCTGCCGCAAGGGCGACACGGTGGTCATCACCGCCGGCTCCCCACCCGGCGTCCCCGGCTCCACCAACCTGGTCCGAGTCCACCACATCGGCGAACACGACTTCCGGCGGTAGCGGCGGGGAAACGCACGATGCCCTTCACGTGTGCGTGAAGGGCATCAATGGAGGGGTGCCGGGTGCGGGACTCGAACCCGCAAGCCCTTTCGGGCAGATGTGTTTGAGACATCCGTGTATGCCATTCCACCAACCCGGCGGGGTCGCAGGGGAACACCCTACCGTGTATGTGTCCTCACCTGCAGCTAGGTAGGCTGCAGGGGCACCACCTGTCCCGGAACGAGGAGTCCCGTGAGCGCCGCCGAGCCCGAGCAGCCTGTTGGTGACGAGCAGTCGCATGTGCCGCCGCAGACCACCCGCGTCGTCATCGCCGAGGACGAGGCCCTCATCCGTCTCGATCTGAAGGAGATGCTCGAGGAGGAGGGGTACACCGTCGTCGGCGAGGCCGGGGACGGGGAGCGGGCCGTGGAGCTCGCCCGGGAGCACCGGCCCGACCTGGTCATCCTCGACGTCAAGATGCCCGTCCTCGACGGCATCTCCGCCGCCGAGCGGATCGCCGAGGAGTCCATCGCGCCGGTCCTGATGCTCACCGCGTTCTCGCAGCGCGAGCTGGTCGAGCGGGCCCGGGACGCGGGCGCGATGGCGTACCTGGTCAAGCCGTTCAGCAAGAGCGACGTGGTGCCCGCCATCGAGATGGCCGTCTCCCGCTTCACCGAGCTGAAGGAGCTGGAGAAGGAGGTCGCCGACCTCTCCCAGCGGCTGGAGACCCGCAAGCTCGTGGACCGGGCGAAGAGCGTCCTGCAGACCCAGTACGGGCTGACCGAGCCCGCCGCGTTCCGCTGGATCCAGAAAACCTCCATGGACCGCCGGCTGTCCATGCAGCAGGTCGCCGAGGCCGTCATCCAGGACGCCGAGGAGAAGAAGCAGAAGTAGTACCGGGACCGCGTACGCGACGGGGCCCGCGCT
>NZ_LIQY01000528.1 GCF_001418495.1 Streptomyces pathocidini
GCCTGGGAGCCGGGTGAGGCGCACGGCTACCACGCCCAGACCTACAGCTGGCTGCTCGGCGAACTCGTCCGCCGGGCCACCGGGCGGACGCTCGGCCGGTGGGTGGCCGAGGAGATATCCGGGCCGCTCGGGCTCGATCTGTGGATCGGGTTGCCGCGGGCCGAGCAAGGGCGGGTCGGGCGGCTCGCCGAGGTCGAGGCGCCGGCGCCGCCCGCCGGGCAGGGGCTGCGGGTCCGCGCCAAGAGCACGGTGGCGGACGCGTACGGAGATCCGGCCTCCCTCACGCGCCGCGCCTTCGGGGCCATCGCTCCCGCGCCGGACGAGAACTCCCCCGCCTACCGCGCGGCCGAACTCCCCGCCTCCAACGGCATATCGACGGCCCGCGCGCTGTCCTGCTTCTACGCCGCGCTGATCGGCGAGGTGGCGGTCGAGGGCGAGGGCGGCGCCTTCCGCCCCGCCGCGAAGCCGCTGTTCGCGCCCGCGACGGTCACCCTCGCCCGGACCGAGGAGTCCGAGGGGCCGGACCGGGTCCTGGTCGTCAACTCCCGCTTCGGCCTGGGCTACATGCTCCACGGTTCCTCCTGCCCCCTCCTGGGCCCCGGCTCCTTCGGCCACCCCGGCCGCGGCGGCGCCCTCGCCTTCGCCGACCCGGACTCCGCGACGTCCTTCGCCTACGTCACCAACGGCATGCAGAAGAACGTCACAGCGGACCCCAGGGCCCAGGCCCTGGTCCGCTCCCTACGCGACTGCCTGTGGCAGGTCTGACCGAGCCACGGTTCGGCCCACGCCGCGGGCAGGCGTTCCGGGGGCCCCATCGGCCCCCTGCGGGACAGCTGTCCGCAGCCTCGTGGGCCGGTTGCGGATCCGTCTGACCCGTGGGCAAGGCCGCTGCCCCCGCGTAGGGTTGCCGGACGGCGTGGGTCGGCGGGGTGGCCGCTGGAGCACGGGCGCACCACGGGTGCCGTCGTGCGGGTCGGCGAGCGCCGCTCCCTCCCGACTCCCGCTCAACCGCACGCTCCTGACGCTGCCGCGAGCGGTCGACCGAGAAGAGCGGGACGAACAGCCCGGCCAGGCCTGAGAGGACGTGGGACGTGGAGGACGCGATGCGGCGGTTCGAGGGCTACGGCGTACTGATCACCGGCGCCGGACAGGGCATCGGCGAGGCGATCGCCCACCGGCTGGCGGCCGAGGGCGCGCGCGTGCTGGTCACCGACGTGGTCGGCGAGCGCGCCGAGAAGTCCGCGGCGCGCGTCCGCGCGGCGGGCGGCACGGCGGAGGCGCTGCCGTGCGACGTGGCTGACCAGGCGGCGGTCGACGCCGCGGTGTCCCGCGCCGTGTCGGCCTTCGGCACGCTCGACGTCCTCGTCAACTGCGCCCTGTCCTGTACGCCCGACCACCCCCGCTTCGAGGACGAGCCGGACGACGAGTGGTACCGGGACTTCGAGATCACCCTCCACGGCGCGTTCCGCTGCGCCCGCGCCGCCATGCCGCACCTGGCGGCCGCGCCGGACGGGCGCGGCGCGATCGTCAACATCGGCTCGGTCAACGGCGAGCAGGACTTCGGCAACCACGCCTACAGCGCAGCCAAGGCGGGTCTCGCGAGCCTGACCCGTACGCTCGCGGTCCAGTCCGCGCCCCGCGGCGTACGCGTCAACCTGATCGCCCCCGGCACGGTCCACACCCCCAACTGGCAGGGCCGGGAGGCGGGTTTGGAGCGGGCCAAGGCCCACTACCCGCTCGGCCGGGTCGGGGTCCCGGAGGACATCGCCGCCGCCACGGCCTTCCTGGCCTCCCGGGACGCCTCCTGGATCACCGGCATCACCCTCCCGGTCGACGGCGGCATCCTCATCAGCAACCTGGGCCTGCGCCGGGCATTCCTGGGCTGACGGCCCCCACCGGAACCGGCGAGGGCCCGGCGCCGCGGCTCTCCGCCGCAGTGCCGGGCCCTCTCAAGCCGAAGCTCGCCGCAGGCGAACCGTCAGCCGCCGGTCTTCAGAATCAGCCGCCCGTCTTCAGGAGCTGGGCCACCAGTGGGCCCGCCGAGTCGCCGCCGTGGCCGCCCTCGGGGACGACCGCAGCGGCGGCCAGGTCCCCGCGGTACGCGGTGAACCAGCCGTTGGGGTCCTTCTGCCCGTCGACCTCCGCCGAACCCGTCTTCGCGCCGACGTCCCCGCCCACGCCGGACATCGCCTGCGCCGCCGTACCGGCCGTGGCCGTCAGCCGCATCAGGCTGCGCAACTGCTGGAGCACGCCCGACGGCAGGGAGCGGGCGGCCGTGGCCAGCGGGCGGTTGTCCAGCGACGGAGCGACGAGGTAGGGCTGCTTGAAGGACCCGGACTGCACCGTGGCCGCCACCGACGCCATGTTGAGCGGGTTCATCCGGACCCCGCCCTGCCCGATCAGCGAGGCCGCCTTCGGCGCGTTCGTCTGCACCGGCACGGCCCCGTCGAACGTCGGCACACCGGTCTGCCAGTTGAGGCCGATGCCGAAGACCTCCTGCGCCTCCTTCGTCAGCGCGCTGTCGTCCAGCTTCTCGGCCTGCGTGATGAAGGCCGTGTTGCAGGAGCGCGCGAAGCTCTGCTCGAAGGTGCCGTTCTTGATCTCGAACTTCTTGTCGTTCTGGAACTTCCAGCCGCCGTACGAGGCGTACTTGGGGCAGGGGTGCGGCTTCCCGTAGCCCGCCAGGCCCTTCTCCAGCAGCAGAGCGGAGCTGATGACCTTCATCGTGGAGCCCGGCGCGAGTGAGCCCTGGAGGGCCAGGTTGAAGCCGTCCGCGGGGGAGTTGGCGACCGCGAGGATCTCGCCGGTGCTCGGCTTGACCGCCACCACGCCCGCCTTGCCGTGCTGGCGCACCGCCTGCTCGGCCGCCGACTGCAGGCCCGCGTCGAGCGTTGTCTTCAGCGTGCCGGGCATGCCCTTGGAGAGGACTTTCAGCGTCTCGTCCGGGGTCTCCTTGGAGCCCGCCGCGTCGGCGCGGGAGATCCACGTCTCCACGCCCGCCTCGCCGCCGGACTTGTCCCCGTACCGTTCGCGCAGCGAGGACAGCACGCCGCGCAGTGCCGGGTGCTCCTCCTCGGTCAGTTCCTTGCCGTTGCGGTCCAGCGCCTTGATCGGCGCGGCGTCGGCCTCGCCCGTCTTCAGGGAGTCGCCGCGGTGCAGGTCGGGGTGGACGACGGTGGCCTGCCAGTCGACCAGCGCCCGTCCGGTGGTCTTCCCGCGGGTGACGGTCAGCTCGGAGCCGTAGGACCAGTCGGCCTTCTTGCCCTTGTACGTGATGACGGCGTCGACGGTGAACGGCACGGTCCTGCCGTTGGCCTGGCGCGGGGTCAGCCTGACCTCGGAGATGTGCGCGTCCTCGCGGTAGGACTTGAGCGCGGCCGCGGCGTCCTGGCGGTTGTCCGTGTGGTTCGCGGCCCCGGCGGCGTCGCCCTTCGCCCAGGCGGCGAGGAACTTCCGCGCGGTCTCCTTGACTTCGGCCGCCGACGGGGGGCCCGTCTTGACCGGCGAGGGTTTCCCGGCCTCCGCGACCACGCTCAGCGGATCGCCCGAGCCCGAGCCGCCCCCGCCCAGCAGGCTGTACGCCCCGTATCCCGCCGCCCCCACCATCGCGGCGAACACCCCGCCGACGACGGCGACTTTTGCGCCACTGCGCATGCCAGAACCCCCCACAGCCCTACGGGCCAAAACGGACTTTCAACGACGGCTTCAATCACTCGGTCGAGGGGAGCGATTGCGCCGAACTCTACGACATCAGGCAGATGTCACACCCAGGTGTCGAGCCACATCCGATTCCGCCACGCCTCCATCGGTAGGGGCTGCCCTGTGTAGATGGGGAAGAAGTAGATGAAGTTCCACACAATGAGCAGGACGAGCACGCCGGCGCCCACCGCGCCCACCGCCCGGCGCCGCTCGCTCGACCCGGGTGGGCCGAGGATCGCGCCGATCATCATCGCCAGCGCGAGGCACAGGAACGGCGCGAACACGACCGCGTAGAAGAGGAAGATGGTGCGCTCCTGGTACAGGAACCAGGGCAGCCAGCCCGCTGCGATTCCGCACAGGATCGCGCCCGCCCGCCAGTCGCGGCGGAACGCCCAGCGGTAGAGCGCGTACAGCACCGCGAAGCACGCCGCCCACCACAGCAGCGGCGTCCCGATGGCCAGCACTTCGCGCGCGCACTTGCCGACCGTGTCGGCGGGGCAGCCCTGCTCGCCGGCCGCCGGGGACTCGTAGAAGTACGAGACCGGGCGGCCCAGGACCAGCCAGGACCAGGGGTTGGACTGGTAGGTGTGCGGCGAGGTCAGGCCGACGTGGAAGTCGTAGACCTCCGACTGGTAGTGCCACAGGCTGCGCAGCGGGCCCGGCACCCAGCTCCAGGTGGAGTCCTGGCGGGCCGGGTCGGAGGCCCAGTCGCGGAAGTAGCCGCCCTGGGTGGCGAACCAGCCGGACCAGGTGGCGACGTAGGTCACCACGGCCACCGGGACGAGCGAGGCGAACGCGGGCAGCAGGTCCCGCCGGGCCGTCGAGAGGTACGCGCGCGTGGCGCCCGCCGTCCGCCGGGCGCCCGCGTCCCACAGGATGGTCAGCAGGCCGAAGGCCGCCAGGATGTAGAGGCCGTTCCACTTCGTGGCGCAGGCCAGGCCCAGGCACACGCCCGCGGCGAGCCGCCAGGGCCGCAGGCCGAGGCCCAGCCGGTCGCCCACGCCGGCGTCGGGCCGCACGTCGCCGCCCTCGCCCGCGGGGAGCGCGGCGGCCAGCCGGGCGCGCGTCCTGTCCCGGTCGACCAGCAGGCAGCCGAAGGCCGCGAGCACCCAGAACATCAGCACCAGGTCGAGCAGGGCGGTGCGGCTCATCACGAAGTGCAGCCCGTCCACCGCCAGCAGCAGGCCCGCCAGGCAGCCGAGCGCGGTGGAGCGGAACAGCCGCCGCCCGATGCGGCACAGCATCAGCACGGACAGCGTGCCGAGCACGGCGAGCATGAAGCGCCAGCCGAAGGGGTTCAGGCCGAACAGCCCCTCGCCGAGGGCGATCGTCCACTTCCCGACAGGCGGGTGCACGACATACGAGGGGTCCGCGCTGAGGGGGACGCGCGGGGGGTTCTGGAGGATCAGCTCGTTGGCGTTCTTCGGCCAGCTGCCCTCGTAGCCGTACTGGAGCAGCGACCAGGCGTCCTTTGCGTAGTACGTCTCGTCGAATATCACCGACCGGGGAGAGCCGAGGTGCCAGAAGCGCAGGGCGCCCGCCAGCAGCGCGACCAGGAGCGGGCCGATCCAGCCCGCCCAGCGGGCCAGCCGGTCCGCGAGGTGCGGGCCCAGGCCCAGCACGGACCACAGCCGGGCGCCGGGCGTCGAGTACGGCGGCGTCAGCCGGTCCCGTACGGGGGTCCGCGGCCGGTCCACGTGCCCGAGGCGGCGCAGCCGCAGCTGCCAGGCCGGGGTTCGCTGCTCATCGAGCGCCGGCCGTGCGCTGGTCACGGTGTCACTGGTCACCGCGCCATCGTAGGGAACCCACCTGTCCTTGCGCTCCCACCGGGGGCCCGGCCGGGGTCAGTACGCGAAGGCGCGGGCCGTGTTCGCGGCAACGGCGGTCGCGAGGGTGTCCTCGGGGACGGCCTTGACCTCCGCCATCGCGCGGAGCGTGATCGGGATCAGGTAGGGGGCGTTGGGGCGCCCCCGATACGGCGCCGGCGTCAGGAACGGCGCATCGGTCTCGACCAGGAGGAGGTCGAGCGGGGCCACGGCGACCGCCTCCCGCAGCGCCCCCGCGTTCTTGAATGTGACATTCCCCGCAAACGACATGAAGTACCCGCGCTCCGCGCAGACCTTCGCCATCTCCGCGTCCCCGGAGAAGCAGTGGAAGACCACGGTCTCCGGCGGCCCCTCCTCGGCCAGCACCCGCAGCACGTCCTCGTGCGCCTCCCGGTCGTGGATCACGAGCGCCTTGCCGTGCCGCTTGGCGATGTCGATGTGGCGCCGGAAGGAGCACTCCTGGGCGGCGACCCCGTCGGGCCCGGTCCGGAAGTAGTCGAGACCGGTCTCGCCCACGCCCCGTACGTACGGCAGCGCCGCGAGCGCGTCGATCTCCGCGAGGGCCGCGTCGAGCGCGGCGTCACCGCCGGGCCGGCGGGCGCCCTGCCGCGACCAGCCGGCGCGGGGGGTCTGGGGGGCTTGTCCCCCAGAAGAGGGAGTGCCGAGGACGATGCGCGGCGCCTCGTTGGGGTGCAGGGCCACGGTCGCCCAGACGCTGTCGTGGGCCGCGGCCGTCTCGGCCGCCCAGCGGGACCCGGCCACGTCGCAGCCGACCTGGATCAGCGTCGTGACCCCGACCGCCGCGGCTGCGGCGACCGCCTCCTCGACCGTGCCGCTCTGCATGTCGAGGTGGGTGTGGGAGTCCGCGACGGGTACGCGCAGCGGCTCCGGCGGCGGGGGAGGCGCGGTCTTGTCGGCCGTCCTGGCGGCCGCGCCGCTCTTCGTGCCGTTGCCGTTGCCGCCGGTGCCGTTCGTGGATGCCTTCGCCGCCATGGCAGCCATCCTAGGAGCCCGCCCGGATCCGGCCGGACGGGCCCGTGCCCATAAGGCCGGGCAAGGCCGGGGTTCCGGAAACCCGCTCATAGGAGCGGGTTTCCGGAAGGGCCCGCCTATAGGGCCCGGCCCGCCTGCAAGGCCCGGCCCGCGCGCTACTTCCGGTGGAAGACGTGCAGCAGATCGGAGAAGTGCCGGCGCTGGGGCGCCGGGGCGTTCCGCCCGGTCCGCGCGGCGGCCTCCCCGCCCGCCTCACGGGACCCGCCGCCCGCGGTCGTCACCGTGGGCGCCATCGGCGCCTCGGAGGGCAGCAGCGGACCGGCGATCCCCTGATGCGCGAGCCCCGCGGCGGCCGTGGGAATCTGCCCGGACCGCATGATGCGTACGACGTGGCCGTCGCAGTTCAGGCAGGTGGGCCGGGTCAGCGGGGAAGGGACGCGCTCACCGCCCGCGTGGTAGGTGACGTATGCCCGGCCCTCGGTGTCGACGTGGTGACGTATTTCGTACTCCTGCTCCCAGCCGTGGCCGCATCGCATACAGGCGAAGGAGTACGCCTCGTGGGTGGGTGGCTCGGGTCGTGCGGTGCGGGACAGCGGGGGGACACCGCGAGGGGTGTCTGCGATCTCACTCATGCCAGCTCCTCTTGTCCACAGGACAAGCCTCTCTGGGACCGGATCGTCCCAATGTCCAGTGGACGCCTGTCCCAGCGAGAACGCAGCAGCCCCTGCCACCTGTTGATCCAGATTTTGGGGGCGGTTGTGAAAGGGCCCGTCAGGGCGGCTGGAGCTTTGCGTTCCAGCGTAATCCTTTACTTTCCTGTGGGCCGTTCGAGTGGCGTGTTCTTTGCCGTCACGACGGCGTCGAACACCTCGCGTTTGGGTAGCCCCGCCTCGGCGGCGACGGCCGAAATGGCCTCCTTGCGGCGTTCGCCCGCCTCCTCGCGGACCGCCACGCGGCGGGCGAGCTCGGCCGGGGTCAGATCCTGGGGGCCGGGCGCGGGGGCGCCCTCGACTACCACAGTGATCTCACCGCGTACGCCCTCGGCGGCCCACTCCGCCAGCTCTTTCAGCGGGCCGCGCCGCACCTCCTCGTACGTCTTGGTCAGCTCCCGGCACACGGCGGCGCGGCGCTCGGCGCCGAAGGCCTCGGCCATCGCGGCGAGGGTGGCGTCCAGGCGGTGCGGGGCCTCGAAGTAGACGAGGGTGCGGCGCTCGTCGGCCACCTCACGGAGGCGGCCGAGCCGCTCGCCCGCCTTGCGCGGCAGGAACCCCTCGAAGCAGAACCGGTCGACCGGGAGGCCGGACAGGGCGAGCGCGGTGAGTACGGCGGAGGGGCCGGGGACCGCGGTCACCCGCACGCCGTGCTCGACGGCGGCGGCCACCAGGCGGTAGCCGGGGTCGGAGACGGACGGCATTCCGGCGTCCGTCACCAGCAGGACGCGCGAGCCGCCGGTCAGGGCCTCGACCAGCTCGGGGGTGCGGGCGGACTCGTTCCCCTCGAAGTACGAGACGATCCGCCCCACCGGCTGGACGCCGAGCGCCGTGGTCAGGCGGCGCAGCCGCCGGGTGTCCTCGGCGGCGACGACGTCGGCGGCGGCGAGTTCGGCGGCGAGCCGGGGTGGGGCGTCCGCCACGTCCCCGATAGGCGTTCCGGCAAGCACGAGTGTTCCAGTCACCCCATCATCCTCGCAGGGCGCGCCCCCCGCCCCGGCGCGGGCAGGAGCCCCCACCGCGTGGTGACGCGGTGTGATCGCGTCGCTTTGGATAGTGACCGGATCCTCCGCTAAGGTCCCGGACCCGGGCAGGCACCGCACCCGACCCCGTCGGACTAGGTGGGAGCGTCGTGAGCAGAACGCAGGGCAGCCATCGGGCCGCGCGCGGCGCACGCCGTGGCCGGGTCAAGGAGCCGGACCCGCCGTACGCGCGCGGCCCGATGG
>NZ_LIQY01000529.1 GCF_001418495.1 Streptomyces pathocidini
GGGCGGCGGTGCCGGGGCGGGGAATACCCGAGGCGGTTGTGCCGAGCAGGCGGTCACGCCACATGACGCCCGGTAGCTCGGCGCGGCGCTGCTCGTCGTCGAGCAGGGCGGCGACGCGCGTTTCGCCCTCGCCGAGGACTAAGGCGCTCAGGCGGGTCATGCGTGGGTCGGCGAGGATGCGCTTTGGCATGGCCTTGGCCTGGTGCCCGCCGACCATGAGCAGAGTGCCGTCGGGAAGACCGGCCGCGATGCGGGCGGAGAGGTCATAGGTGGGGGCTAGCAGGTTCATGCCGACCCATCGAGGGCCGACGGTGCTGATGGCCTTGACGGTCTGCTCGATGCCGAGGCCATGTGCCTCGGCATCGAGTACGCCAACGTTGAAGCCTGCCCGCGCGGCGTAGGTGGCTATGTACGCCATGCCGAGTACCGGCAGGGTGTAGTCGTTCATACGCGGGCGCAGGTTGTAGTCGCGCAGCGGTGCGTTGACGAACAGCGCATCGAGGCGACGGGAGTTGTCAGCTCCCGTGATCAGGGTGGATGTCTGCGGTGCCTGCGTGGTTGTCGGGTGGTGCGGCGTGCTCGTGCTGGTCTGTTCGGGCATGGCTCCCCCAAGTCAGGGCGAACAGGGTCAGGGCATGCAGCTGCGTGCGGTTGCTATTGGCAAAACGGCGCCATTCGTTGGCGAATGGACGGTCGGCGTCGGGCAGGCGCAAGTCGGGCAGCGCGCGGCGCACCCAGGTACGTACAGCGAGGTCACCGTGCGGGTAGACCGAGAAATCGCCGGTGTAGTCCGCGGTGGCGGCGGAAGCGGTCCACGGGCCAATGCGTGGCACCTCGTCGAGAGCCTTCATCAGGTCCTCGGGAGCAAGTTGCCCCCATGCGGCCTGGTTCTCGGTATAGGCGATCGCGGCGGCGCGCAACGCGGTTCGGTGGAAGGCCGTCCCGGCCTCGGCGAATGCTTCGTCGGGTAGGCCAAGGACGGTCGCCGGGTCGGGTGCAAGGGACAAGGCGCCCAGCGGGGTCTCGACGGTGCGGCCGTGGTTGGCGCACCAGCGGCGATAAACCTTGCGGGCCTGCTCAGCCCTGACGACTTGGCGGAGAATCGCCGTCGTGATCGCGTCCCAGAGTGAGGGATTCGTCAGCCGTTGGACATTGCCGAGCGTGGCGAACTCGTTCACCAGCGGTGCGGCATCGGGTGTGACCGGCAGCGTGTGTGGTGAGGTGTGCGGAGCGGGCGGGGCGGTGGCTGTAGTGGTGTGGTCGGTGCCCACAGGGCGGAGGATCAACCCCGCGGCCGGCTGCCAGTCGGCAAGCCACGCCACGCCGTTGTGGACGACGAGTCGTACCGGATCCCCTGCCGGTCCGGTGAGCCATCCGGGGTGGTCGATGGTCAGTGTGGTGGTCACGGGCTCGTCTCCTGGCGTTCGGGGCGCGGGGTGCTGTGGTTTGAAGGTGCCATCGTTTCCTTTCCGACGTGATCGTGTGGGGAGTTGCGACCTTCAACCCGAAACTGTCTCCATGAGGTCGCGTGTGGGGCTCGTGCCCCTAACCGACGGTGAGGTGAGGGTCGGTGCTGAGAGGTACGAGGGAGCGGGACGCCTGCCAGACTTCGATAATCGCCGGTGCAAATCGTTCGTAACTTCCGGGCGACACCCGGTCCTCACCAGATGCGCAGACAAGCGATAAAGTCGCGCATATGTCTTCTGCGCAAGCAGCACGAAGGCCGCATGACCAGATTCGATCAGGTCGATCCAGACCAGGCACCCGGCGATGCAAGCAATCTGGCGGTTGGCGGGGGCAGTTTCTCCATCAGCATGGGATCACACCGGATTGCATCTCGCCCCCGATTGTTTTGAACTCTGTCCATACGGTCTTGCCGCACGAGTCGTGCGGCGTCACTCCCCATCCATCCGCCAGTGACTCCACGATGAGCAACCCCCGCCCGTCGGTGTCGTCTTCACTCGGCTCCCCGACACGGGGTACACCCGTCCCCGCGTCGTGCACCTCGACGCGCAAGCACCCTCCGCCGAGAGACACCCCAACGAGGAAGTCGTCGTGCGCACCATGGCGTACCGCGTTAGCGGCAAGCTCGGAGAGACAGAGCACCGCATCTTCGGCGCGGTCGGCAATCTCCCATTCTTCCAATGCGCTGCCTAAGAAAGAGCGAGCTTCGGGCACCGCATCGCCTGCTCGCGGAAACCGCTGCGCTACCGATCTCGGCATGAGTCCAACTCCCTTGCCTGTACCGTTGGTTCGACTAACCAGGCAACCGCGAAGACGGCGGCAGAGGTACTGTCGGAGGGGGTGTCAAAGGGTGTTACTTCCACTACCGCCCATGGCTGAGGGGTAAGCATTCAACATGAAGACGCCAAACAGTGATCTCGCGACGTGGCTTACACGATCGGGCCTGAGTCGGACGGAGTTGGCGCGTCGCGTCAAAGCCGCAGCTCAGATGTGGGAGCAGCCTCACATTTCGCCGAATGCGTCGACCGTGCGGCGGTGGCTGGAGGGCGACGTGCCCCGCTCCCCACTGCCTGAGATTCTCGCCGATGTGATCTCGGCGGCAGTCGGCTATCGGGTCACGACGTACGACCTTGGACTCGGCGAGAAGGGTTCTGTCGAACGCTCGCTCGTCTACAACGTGTCCTTCGCCGTTACCGTGGAAGCTGTCGCCGACTTGGGGAGAGCGGACGTGGACCGTCGAGGATTCTTGGCAGCAGCGCCCTTCGCTGCGGTGGCAGCAGTGGGGCCGTCGCGTGACTGGCTACTCAACACCCTTGACCAGCAGCCCGAACCGGGCCCGCGTGTGCGTCTCGAAGACGTGACCGCGGTGAAGAATATGTTCGGCGAGTTCCAGAAGATGGACGTACTTCAAGGCGGCGGATCAGGCCGACTGATCCTCGCCGAGTACATGAACCAACACGTCTTCCCACTGCTACGCCGGACTCACACTGAGGACGTGCGACGTGTGCTGTGCGAAGCAGCTGCCGAGCAGACGTACTTGCTCGGGTGGATGGCCTACGACAACGGCGAACACGGGACTGCCCAGCGGTACTTGATCCAGTCGCTACGCCTCGCCGAGGAGTCCAAGAACCGGGCGCTCGGGGCACACGTGCTCGCGGGCATGGCAGACCAGGCAACCTTGCTCGGCAATCCCGACGAAGGACGGAGGCTCGCTCAGGCCGGCCGAGCCGGTCTCGGCCGCAATACGTCGTCGGCCTGCCTGGCCGACCTGTGGGCGCTCGAAGCTCGGGCACTGGCCAAGCTGGGTGAGANNGGCCAGTCCGAGGCGGCGTATGGCCGTGTCCGGTTGGAAGCTGAACAGGAGTGGGCAACTTTCATCGACCCCGCGTATCTGCACGGTGAGCACGCCAACACCTTCCGGGACCTCGGTCAGGCGGACTTGGCCGAGCAGCACGCGCGGCAGTCGATCGACCACGCCCGGAAGCAACGGCGTGCACGACGCGGGGCGATGTCACAGGCGGCACTCGCGGTTTCGCACTTGCAGCGCCGCGACTTGGAGGCGGCACACGCCGCCGGTCTCCGGGCACTCTCCCTGTCGCGGCAGGTCAAGAGTTCCCGGTGCGTCGAAGCTGTGCAGGACCTGCAACGACAAATGCAGCCGTTCGGAAATCACCGGCTCGTCGCGGATTTCAACGAGCAGGCCCGCCACTTGGTTGCCGCTGCGTAACGCACAACGGTGCCCCCGTACGGCATGAGGCCTATACGGGGGCGCAGTGCGTCATGGGTTGTCGTCAGTCAACCAGCGAGCACGCTGTCTACAGCGCGCGCGGAGGCTCCACGCCGGCCTGCCCCTTGAACACCCACCCCGCTGTTCCACAGCCCGGCACCCTGATACCCCAACTACGCTGCCCAACTGGGCCTTCCGAAACAGGCTCCCCGTGGCACGGAAGGCCCACACTCGACGTTGAAGATCCCGGTGTGGCACCGCCCCCGGGACACCGGCCTCGCCGACGCCTACACCGCGGCCATCGCCAAAGTCGCCCGCCACCACAAGGACTTGTTGCCATGAAGGCACGAATCGACTCCGCCCTGATCGACGCCTCGTCCGGACCGCTGTACGCGATGGCATCACCAAAGCCGTCGTCGGAGCGGTCATCTCCCGCGGCGACAAGGTCCTCCTGCTCCACCGCACCGCCGACGACTACATGGGTGACCTGTGGGAGCTGCCCTCCGGAGGCGTGGACGAAGGCGAGG
>NZ_LIQY01000053.1 GCF_001418495.1 Streptomyces pathocidini
CGGGCGGGGGACCGGGGGCGCAGACGACGGGCATGGACGGACGGCCCCGTGTCCGGACCGCACTCGCCCTCCTGTGGCTCCTGGTCGGGCTGCTCGCCGCCCGCCAGGCCACCGCCGTACTGCGCCTGCCCCCCGGGGAGCGGCTGACCGACCTGGAGACCTGGATCGGCCCCAGCGGCGTCCTGCGCGCACCCGGCCCGCTGTACGAGAACGGGACGTTCACCGGGACCCCGTTCGCCGGCCTCGCCCTCAAACCCCTCACCCGCGCGGCCGAGCAAGGCCTGGGCGTCTTCTGGACGTTCGGCACGCTCCTGCTCGTCGTCGCGCTCGGCTTCGTCGCCGCGAGGGCGCTGCCGCGCCCCGTGTCGCGGCGCACGGCACTCTTCGCGGCACCGGTGGCGATCGGCCTCATGGTGCTGTCGCTGCCCGTCCGCAACACCTTCACGCTCGGCCAGACCAGCATCCTGCCGGTGCTCCTGGTGCTGGTCGCCATGGGCCACTGGCCGCGGACCTCGCACCGCCTGTCCGGCGTCCTCATAGGCCTGGCCGCCGCGCTCCAGCCCACCGTGCTGCTGTTTGTGCCCCTGTTGTGGATGACCGGGCGCAGGCAGGCCGCGGGGACGACGGCCGCCACGTTCGCCGGGTGCTCCGCCCTCGCCTGGGCCGTCTCGCCGGGCGACTCCGCCACCTACTGGCTCAGCCATGTGGCCGGAGCGGGCCTGGGGGAGGCCCCTGACAGCCTGCACAACCAGTCCCTGCACGGCCTGCTCCTCAGGCTCGGTCTCAGCGGCCCGCTCGAACTCGCCCTGTACGCCGTGCTCGCGGTCACCGTCGCCGTCATCGGCCTGCGCCGGGCCGCGCGTTACGCGGCCGACGGCCAACTCCTCCTCGCCGCCGCCCTCACCGGCTGCGTCGCCGTGGCCGTCTCGCCGACCGCCTGGCTGCACCAGCAGCTGTGGATCCTGCTCGCCGTCGTCGGCCGCGTCGGCCGCCGCCGGGCCGACCGCCTCGCGTGGCCGGTCCTCGTCGTGATGGTGATGTCCCTCAGCGCCGCCGCTGTCGCGCCCACCTCCAAGGGCCTGCACCTCATCGGCCAGAACGCCCCGCTGCTCGTCGCGATCGCCGCCGCCTGCTGCGTACCGTTCCTGGACCGCCGCTCGCCCCACTGGGCCCGCCCGGTGCCCACGCCGTACGCGGACCGGGTCCCGGCGTACGGCGAGGGCGGGCGCCGCCGCCTGGTCCCGCTGCTGCGGTTTGTGCGCCGCCCGCTGTCCCGCCCCAACCTGCTGCTCGAACTGCTGCTGATCCGGGCCGGCTACTTCGCCTACTCGTACATCCGCGGCTCCGCGCCCGAGACGCGGTCGACGGCGGAGGAGCACGGCCGCCAGATCCTGGGCATCGAGTCGGCCCTGGGCATCGACGTCGAGCACGGGTTCAACCATCTGGTGGCCGGTTCGTGGCTCGAGGGCGGGATGAACTACTACTACTCGACCTTCCACTTCCTGGTCCCGCTGTCCCTGCTGGGCTGGATGTACCTGCGCCGGCCCGTCGCCTACAGGTGGGCCCGCACCGCCCTCGCCATAGCCACGGTTCTCGCTCTGGTCGGGTTCTGGCTCTACCCGCTGGCACCGCCCCGCCTGATGCCGGGCCTTGGTTACATCGACACGGCCAACGGTTCACAGAACCTTTCGCATCCCGAATTCGGCCCCATGACCGACCTGGCGAACCAGTACGCGGCCATGCCGTCGCTGCACGTCGGCTGGTCGCTGTGGTGCGCGATCGTGATCGTGCTGCTGGCGCCCAAGCCGTGGCTGAAGTTCCTCGGGGCGCTGTATCCGGTCCTGACCCTCGCCGTGATCGTCGGCACCGCCAACCACTACCTCCTGGACGCGGTGGGCGGCGCGGTCGTGGTGGCCGCCGGGTTCGGGCTCCAGTACGTGCTGTGGGGCCGGTCCAAGGAGACCGGTCTCCAGGACGTGGCGCCGGGCCGTGTCCTGGGGGCGGGCTCGCGGCGCGGACCGGAGGCGGCCCGTGAACAGGTGCCGGAAGAGACCGCCCCTGGACCGCACGCCGCTTCTCTGACTAAAGTCAGAGAATGGACGAGGTGAAGATCGCCCGGGTACGCCGGTTCAACCGGACCGTCGCCGAGCGGCTGGGCGCGCTCAACGACCAGTTCCTGGGCCGGGACCGCCCCATCGGCGAAGCCCGCCTCCTGTGGGAGATCGGCGAGGAGGGCCAGGACGTACGGGCCCTGCGCGCGCGGCTCGACCTCGACTCCGGCTATCTGAGCCGCCTCCTGCGCTCCCTGGAGGCGGCCGGGCTGGTGACGGTCGACCCGAAGCCGGGAGACAAACGGGTGCGGACCGTGCGCCTCACCCGGGCCGGTTCGGCCGAGCGGGCCGTGCTCGACGAGCGCAGCGACGAACTGGCCGCGTCCTTCCTCGCGCCCCTCACCCGTGACCAGGGCGAGCGCCTGGTCGGGGCGATGAGCGAGGTCGAGCGGCTGCTGACCGCCGCGATCGTCGAGGTCGCCCCCACTGGCCCGGCGAACCCCGTCGCCCAGCACTGCCTGCGCGCGTACTTCACCGAGTTGGGGCGGCGCTTCGACACCGGCTTCGACCCGGCGCGCAGCCTCCCCGCCGACGCCACCGAACTCACCCTCCCAGCAGGCCTGTTGCTGGTGGCTCGACTGCACGGGGAGCCGGTCGGCTGCGGCGCGGTGAAGTTCCACGGTGGCGAACCCGCCGAGATCAAGCGCATGTGGGTCGCGGAGGAGGCGCGCGGACTCGGCCTCGGGCGGCGGATCCTCCAGGAACTGGAGGATCGGGCAGCCGCCCACGGGGCCCGCGTCCTGCGCCTGGAGACCAACGACGCGCTGAAGGAGGCGATCGGCATGTACCGGTCGGCCGGTTACGACGAGGTCGAGCCCTTCAACGACGAGCCGTACGCCCACCATTGGTTCGAGAAGCGGCTGCCGGGCCGCCTGGCGGCGGACCGCGCGGCGGCGGCTCACTGAACGGTTCGGCGGCTGGCTGAGCGGTTCGGAAGGCGGCGGCGCGCGGAAGACGGGGTTCGGAAGGCGGCGATTCACAGGGCGGCGGAGGCCAGCGGGGCTGTACTCCGCCGCCCCGTCGGATCGCCGCCTTCTCAGCATCAGCCCGGCTCCGGCCGGTCGCCAGTCGAACGGCTTATGCGCTGGTGGGAGCGCTGCCGGGCGGGGCGTTGGACGTGCTGCCGGGCGGGTTGCCGGACGTGCTGCCGTGTGTGCCGTCAGGCGTCGCGCCCGGCGTGCGCCCGCACTCGAACCACACCGTCTTCCCGCCCTCGTGCGCGGGCTCCACGCCCCAGCCGTCCACCACCGCCGCCACCAGGGCCAGCCCGCGCCCGCACTCGTCCAGCGCCCCGGACGCGCGCACGTACGGCTTCTCCGGCGAGCCGTCCCACACCTCCACACGTACGCCGCCGGGCCGCCGCAGCACGAGCACCGAGCAGCGGCGGTCGGGCACGTGCCGTACGACGTTGGCGAGCAGCTCCGTCACCGCCAGCTCAGCCGCGTCCACCAGGTCCGACAAGTCCCAGAGTTGGAGGTACGAGCGCACGATCCGCCGTACGTGATGGGGCGAGTGCTCACCGACGGTGAAGCGCATGTGGTGCTGTGCGGGCTGGGCCGGCCGGGGCGGCTGGGTAACGCCCGCCCTGGCGAGGTCAGTTGTCCTTTTCACGCCACGAGTGTCAGTGGGGTTGGCTACTCTCGGCTATGGAGTGAACACAACCTGTTCCGTTGGTTGGTTGAGCGAGGGGGAAGATCATGGTGAACATCCGGGAACTCGACCCGAGCGCGTCGCCGTTGGCTTTCTACGGGGCGGAACTCCGCCGCTTCCGTGAGGCCGCAGGCCTCACCCAGCAACAGCTGGGCGACATCGTCTACTGCTCGGGGTCCCTGGTCGGACAGATCGAAACAGCAAAGAAGCTCCCGACCCGCGACTTCACGCAGTGCGTGGACGCGGCGCTGAACACGGGCGGGGCGCTGATCCGCATCCTGGAGCGGGGTCGGCGGAGTTGATCGCCCGTGTGATGGAGGAACGCTATGGAGAGCAATCCCGACCTGACCGGAACACAATGGCGTAAGTCCAGTTACAGCTCGGACACGGGCGGAGAGTGCCTGGAATGCGCCCCACTTGGCGCCGTCCAGTGGCGCAAGTCGAGCCACAGCGGCGACCACGGCGGGGACTGCGTCGAGTGCGCTCCCCTCGGCGACGCCCAGTGGGCCAAGTCCAGTTACAGCGGCGACACCGGCGGCAACTGCCTAGAGGCCGCCGCCATATCCGCCGCTCACGCCTCCGTCGCCGTCCGGGACTCCAAGGATCCGCACGGCCCTGCCCTCACCTTCACGCCCGCCGCCTTCGCGGAGTTCGTATCGGCCACCGCTCGCGGCGAGTTCGGTTGACGCGGCGGCTCTACCCCGAGGGGGGACCGTACGACCACGGCATGCTCGACGTGGCGATGGGCAGCTCGTGTACTCGGGAGTGTTGGCCCACCGCCGCCGGGACGTGAGCAGCACGGCGAACGTTCCCTGGGAGCTGTCCCGCGCCTGACCCGACAGCGAACTCGTCCTCGTGGACGAGGCGGGCCACGGGTTCGGCGACCCGGGAATCTAGGGCGCCACCACTGCGCTCGTCTGGTGCTCGCGGACCGCGATTCGGGCCAGTTTCGTGAGCATCATGCCGTTGCGGACCGCGACGACGTAGTCGACGGGGAGCCCGTGCATCCGGGTGCCGGGGCCCCGGAGCGGGTGCCAGTCGAGGACGAAGAGGGTGTTTCTCGCCCCAGGGGATCAGGTTCATGGCGATGCGCGCCGCGCCGAACGGGCCCGCCTTCGCCTCCAGTTCCAGGCGGTGCCTCCGCGGATCGCAGATGCGGACGATGCAGGTGTCGTCGAGGGTCAGCGAGCCGACGCCGACCCGGACCCGCAGGCGGGCGCCCACCTCCGGCCAGTTGGGGTCCGCGGTGAGGACCTGCTGGGTGCCCGTCACCCACTCCCCGTACCGGTGGCCGTCGGACAGCAGGTCCCAGACCTCGGACGGCGAGCTCAGAATCAGTCGGCGGTTCCGGGCCACGCCGACCACGCTCCTTCCGGAGGACGGGGCGGCATGGCAGGCGCCGCCGCTCATGGCGCCCCGATACGTGCGGGCTTTCCGACCCTAGCCGCGCGCCCACCCACGGGCACCCGCAGCGACGGCCGAGGCCCGGACGGGGCGGGCCCGCTCGCCGGACCCGCCCCCAGCCCTGGGCGGCAGCGCAGTGCCCTCGGCCTGCCCCGCTCCGCTCGCCCAACCAGGTGAACGCGGCCAACCGGCCCTCAGCCGGCCGGCTTCTGCCGCGAGGTAGGCGACGGCGAACTCGCCCGGCATCCGCGGAAGGGTGAGCCGCGGCGGTGGCCGGGGCCGGGCTCGGACAGCGCCGCTCGTTGCAGTCCGGGCGTTGCCCTCCAGCGGACGACCGAATCGCTGGCCAAAGGCCGTGTGAAACGGTCGGAAATCAGCCGCGGAATTCGGGTTCGTGGAACGTTACTGCAACGCCCTCTCCGCGATTCCGGCGCCTTTCGCATCGGCTGCGCCCTGGCCTGTTCCACCTCTTTCGCGTGAACTCGCATGGTGGCAGCTTGATTTCCGAGAGTTCGCCCCATCGAGAGGAAGGACCCGAATTGACCACGGGAATCAGGGGATGCGACAACCAGTCGAACGCCCATGTGTCATTCCTCAACGAAGAGCACGCGGGAGACAGTCAGACGGTCGGGCCGAGGTCGTACGGCGACGTCTACGCCTGGATCTCGCAGCACAAGGAAAGGCCGTTGAGCGTCCAGACCGGGCGGGGCAGGTGCATCATCTGGGATCAGGACTGGAAGGTCAAGGGCGAATGGGATGACGGAACCGGCGAATTCGACCTGGCAAAGGTCGAAAGCAGTCCGCAGGACTACAAGATGACGGTGAGCGCGACCGGAGACATCTCCATCCAGAAGACGTGAATGTCCAAAGGTCTCGAAACGCCGTAAGGGGGAGTAGCACATGTCCATGACGGACTGGGCCATCACCGGTCAGATGGAGAACCGCACCGGAAACTGGGTCTACTACATCTGCTCAGGAATAGCGGCCTTCGCGAACATTCACTTCAGTCGCCACGTCGACAATCCGAACGAGGACCACATGGCGACGAATGACGGCCTCTATTACTACTTCGGGTTCACCGGAACCTTCAACCAGGCCGCGCAGCACGCTCCTCAGGCGGTCCGGCAGGCGCTGGTGGACGCGTGGAACAACTATTTCACCACCAGGTGACATGGTGTCGTGAAGCGCGCGGAGGCAGCGGCGAACGCCGTTGCCTCCGCGCCGCGTTCAGGACGGAAACCCCTCACCTCAACGCGGCAGCCCGAAAAGCTGGCCTCATGCCTCAACGCAGCCGTCCCGAACCCGAAAGCCGGAATGAGAGGCAGAGGGTGGCCTCTGGCGGGCCGCAGGGAGCCGTGACGGCGTCACCCGGTCCAGGTGTGGGCGACGTCCACGATCAGACGGTCGCCGTTCTGGAACACCTGGAACGGCAGCCGGGCCCGCACACCCAGGCCGATCTGGCTCTGACCCTCGTAGCTCGCCCCGAACTTGGCGTCCCGGAACGTCTTGTACCCGGACACGTTCACACCCGGCAGGGGCTGCGCGCCCTTCCCTGGATAGGTCTGCTCGATCGTGGCGGGGTCGTAGCTCGGCGCGTTCACGATGATCTGCAGGATGGCGCCGCCCTTGACCGGTATGTACTTGCCGGAGCCGTCCTGATAGAACCTGTTGACGTAACCGACGTGGTAGCCCACCTTGCCCGTCACGCCGCTGATGTCGAAGACGATGCGGTCGAAGCAGGTGTGACGGCCGGTCCTGACATTCCTCAGCGGCTCGGTGTCCGTGCCCGTGGCCGACTTGAGCGTGCTGCCCCAAGCGGTCGAGCAGGCCGTGGCTTTGGCGGCCGACTGGGTAGCGGCCCCTGCTACTCCGGCCGTGCCCATGATTCCGACGGCCGCCAGCGCCACCACGGCAGTCGCTTTCCTTAACCCTCGCATGACGTACCCCCAACGAAGTGTGTGCAGCTCTTGATAGGGAGACGACCTGGTCTGCCGGGGCGTTGCGGGCGCGGGTGGAATTGGCCGATTTTGTGACAAATTTATGGCGGGTGGCGTGGATGTGGTCGGTCTTGAACGGAGACCGTGCGGGGCCCGGCCGGTGGTGAAGTGTGGATGAACGGGGGCGGGTCGGGCGCGGGGCGCGTGGGCTCTCCGAAAACCTGTGGACGTCCGCTTTCGGCCGCGGCAAGCTGATGCGCTTGTGACCTCCACCGCGCGCGGCGCCGAATCCCCCGGCCACATATCCGTACCCGACGGGCTGCCGGACACTGATGGGCTGCCGGACGCCGGCGGACTGCCGGGCGCCGGCGAGGTGCCGGACGTCGGCGGGCTGCCCGATCCCCCTCACCGGCCGCTCAGGTCAAGGAACTTCGGGCTGTTCTTCACCGCGCGCGCCGCGACGCGACTGGGCACGGCCATGCTGCCGGTCGCGCTCTCGGCGGGGCTGCTGCAGCAGGGCATGGGTGCGACGGAAGTGGGCTACGCGCTCGCGTCCCACTTCGTCTGCGTGGCCGGATTCATCGTCTTCGGCGGTGTCTTCGCGGACCGGTTGGACGCCCGGCGGCTGATGGTGTGCGCGGACGTGGCGTGCGTCGTCACGCAGTCCGTGATGGCCGCGATGTTCCTCGGCGGGCGGGTCAGCCTGTGGCAGCTGTGCGCGGTGAGCGCGGTGAGCGGCATCGCGACCGGGCTGTTCGAGCCGGGCGTCGCGCGCACGGTGCCGGCCGTGGCGGACGACGTCCAGGCCGCGAACGGGGCCGTACGCACCGCCGAGTCGCTCGCCACCCTCGCGGGGCCGGCACTGGCGGGGGCGCTCATCGCGGTCGCCTCGCCGGGCGCGGTGTTCGCGGTGCACGCGGGTACGTACCTGGTCAGCGCGGTGTGTCTCGTACTGCTGCGGCTGCCGGTGCGTACCGGTCCTCCGCGCGCGGGCACCAGCACGTACTGGGCCGATCTCGCCGAGGGATGGCGGGAGTTCAGGGCGCGGACATGGATGTGGGGGACGATCGTCGTCTGGATGGTCCTCATGATCACGGTGGCAGGCCCGCTCGTGCCGCTCACATCCGTCGAGATCATCTCGACACACGACGCGCAGGCGTACGGGCTGGTCAGCTCCGCGCTGGGCGGCGGGACGGCACTGGGGGCACTGCTGGCGATGCGGATCCGGCCCGTCCACCCGCTGCGGGCGGGGTCTTTGGCGCTGTTCGGCTTCGCCTGCTACCCACCTGCGGTGGGCGCAGGGCTTCCCTTCGCGGCGGTGGCTGCGGCGGCGGCCATCTCCGGAGCGGGGGCCGGGTTCTGGAGCGTGATGTGGGCGACGAGCGTCCAGACGCAGGTGCCGGGCTCGGTCCTGGGCCGCATCAAGGCCTACGAGGCGGCGGGCTCGATCGTGATGATGCCGGTCGGCCAGGCCCTGGCGGGCCCGGCCGCCACCCTGCTCGGCACCCGAACGGTCCTCCTGACCAGCGGGGCGATGGGGGTGGCGGTGTGCGTGGCCTTGCTGTCCGTCCCGGCGATTCGGGGGTTGCGGAGGGTGACGGGCTTCGGTACGCCTGCGGGTCAGCGGTCGTAGTAGGGGGCCAGTGGCGCCGCCAGGTGGGGGAACTCCTCGGTCACGTCGACCTTTGCCGCGAACTTCTCCGGAACGTTGGTCGAGCGGTTCGTGTAGGTGAACACCACGTTCATCACCGTGCGCACGCTCGACAGCCGCGTGGGCGAAACGTCCACGCACGTGAGCGAGGAGTCGCGGTCGAGCTGCTCGGCGGCCTTGGCATAGATCGCGGGGTAGCGCATGGTCAGGTAGTTGACCGCGCGGTGCTCATCCGCGGTGCCGGTGTTGTCGGCCAACTCCCTGAGGTAGTCGAGCAGTTCCCTCGAACTTTGCCGGTACGACTCCTCTGACAGGCTGTCGGGGCGCGGGATGGATTCGAGGAAGGAGCCGGTGTCGAAGGAGTAGATCTGGTCGATCGCGACCATGGGAACGGTCAGTCCGTTGCACCGGTCGGGCGGCGCCAGGGGGCCGAGCGCGCCGATCACGACGTCGGTGTCCGACGGGGAGGGGGAGGGGCGCAACGAGTCCAGCAGCAGGTCGAGATCAGTGCTGTCCCGTGGGATCAGAAGGTAGGTGTCCATGCCCTGGACGGTCAGCACCCAGCACATCATGCGGGCGAGGTAGCGGTTGGCGGGGTCGGAGAGCACGGTCCGTACCGCCTGGCGGTCGGTGAGCCCCACGGTCTCCGCCCGGCCGGTGGCCTGGGCGTACTCCTTCTCGATGCCCAGGCTGGGGAAGCGTGCCTCGATCTGCCCGATTGCGTACACGAACCGCTGCCGGTCTTCGGCCACCGGCAGCACCGGCGGGGCAGCGGGCGCTGCCGCGGCGCCTGGCGGTGAGCCTGCGGACATGCCTGCCGCGCGCGGGTGCTCGCTTGGCGCGGGCGCGGGCGCGGGGGCGACTGGCGGCTCGTCAGGAGGCAGGTCGGAGTCGGGGCTCATGTTCTCCTCCTTCGGGGAGGTCTGGGAGGCGGGAGGTCTAGCGGGCGGGTAGGTCTGGCCGGCGGATGGTGACGGCAGGCGGGCAGGCCCGCAGGCCGATGCGTCTAGCGGGAGACGAAGCGCACCCATTGATCGAGCGCGGCGGCGCGCCCATGGCAGCCGCCGCAAGGCCTGATCCCGGCTGCCGTCGTGGCCTTCTTGATCGCATCGCCCAGGCCGATTTCTTCTTCCTCGACCAGGAAGCCCGGCAAGCGCACCCGGAACCGCGCGGGGCGCGAAGCGGATGGCTCGGTCTCTCTCTTCGTCCTTATGGGATCCGTGCTCATGGGCGGTGCTCCAGAGTGGACAGCGGACCTGCTCGGTAGAGCGATACGGCGTCGAGCAGTGGCGGGACGATCCCGCGACGGGCGGAGCGGGCGCCCGTCAGGGCGAGTTGTAGGACGGCGCCTGGGAGGCTGGGGGCAGCCGACCAGGCCAGGGCCAGTGCACCGGTGACGAACGCGGTCGAAAGGCTGGTACCGCTGAGGGTGGTGAGTGGCCGTCCCAGGTCGGCGCTCCTGGGTCCAAGACTTTCGACCGGGGTCCCTGGTGCGCGAACCCCCCGTCGCCCGACGGAGATCCCGAGATTGCCCCCGGGCAGCGGGCGGCCCGTTTCGTCGCAGGACGTGACAGGCACGACGGACGGGTGCGACACCGTGGGCGAACCGCCCAAGCCGCCGCTGTTTCCGGCGGCGACGACCACGATCACCCCTCGCCTGGCCGCAAGGTCCAGTGCGTTCCGGACGGGCTCGTTCTGCGACCCTGCTGTGACGAACCCGGCGCTGAGGTTGACGAGCCGTACGCCTGCCGCGACGCACTCCGCGATTCCGGCGGCCAGGTCTTCCGGTCGGGCCACCGGGTGCCCCTCGTCTCCGTCCGCTCCGTCCGCGAGAACCGGCCGTACGAGCACCCGGCAGCCGGGGCAGATCGCGGGTGCCCCGCTCGACCGCTGGGCCGCGAGCACTCCGGCCACTGCGGTGCCGTGTCGCGTGGCCGTCCCGTCGGACGCGGCCGTGTCGCCGGACAGGGTATGGGCGCGGGTAATGGCGGCACCGGTAAGCGCCTCTTCGGCGAAACCAGGGTTCCCGGAGTCAACAGGGCCGTCCAGCAAACCGATCGTGATCGACGGGTCACCGTCACACACGGCCATGACCCGGTCCAGACCGGTGATCCGTGACCACACCACGTCGGCCGGACCTACGGTTTCAGTGTGCAAGGTGGCGGAGGGAATCCTGCACAGTCAGCCCAGTAATGCCCGCAGAAGCAGATGCAGGCATCAGACACCCCGCAGTTTTGGATGCAATTCTGGAAGTCGCCATAGCAATCCATCGGGACAAGCCGCTCGGGGGCTGCACCTTGCTGTGGGGCTGTCGCGTAGTGGTGAGAGGCCCGATAGACCGAGTCCTCGGCAGTGAATCCAGGTAGCAGCATGACGCTTCATCCCTCTCGCTGCTCCGCGGAGATACGGATGAACGGCCGGCCGGCAGGTGCCGCCAGCAGTTGCGCTTCCCTTTCAAGGCTACGCTTGTTGGGGTGGTCCGCCATGTCGGAGCGGGCCGAGGCAGCGGCCAACGATAGCCGTAGCCTGCGGCGCCCGATGCGGGTCTGTCTCAGAGCCTGCGGCGCTCGATGCGGGCCTGCCTGGCTCGCGCGAGGCGCTCGGCGCCGGCTTGGCCGCGCTCCTGAGCGTGCTTGTCCCAGCGGGCGGGCTGGAAGAACAGCATCTCGTAGCTGCCGGGCACGACGACCACGCCACCGAACGCGGCGTCCCCGGCGACCCACACCCCACCCTCGGTCCCCTTGGGCCACCCGCGGCCCCCAACTCCCTTGACAGCTCGCATCAGTGGCGCCGTTCCGGGCTTGTCATCAGCGATGCGCATTGTGAAGCGGTCGCCGTATTTGGTCCAGGACGATTCCTTCTTGATGATGCGGGGGCGGAACTCCAGGGGGTAATGACGGAGAATTTTTCGGCACTTACCCATGTAGATACCGAAGATGAACCGGTATGCCGTGTACATGAAGACCAGGACCGCGGCGACACTGAACAGGCTCAGAATCGGGGATTCGGAGATGTCCAACTTCGCCAGCGTGACCGGGATGGCGATCAAGATGGTGGTGACCACCATCCGGACAGCCAGGTCTTTGGTCAATCGGAGGTAGTTGCGCTTCAATACCTCCCTCGCACCCACAGTGTGGGGTGGGGTGGTGACTTGGGGGGCTTCGGACATCAATATTTCCTTTCGGTTCGGGCTGGCTCTGGGCTATCCGAAGGGGCTCCTGGCGGTGTCGGTGCCGGAACTCCGTCCTGTGTCCTCGGCGGCCGGAAGCGACGGATCGGTGAACGTCAGCGTGGAAGCGGCGCCAAGCAGTACGTTTCGGTAGTCGTCGGAAAGGTGGGCGGCAGCCGTCACCAGCTGCATCATGATGATGTCGGAGCTGCCGGTGCCTGCTACCGTCAGAGTTCCTTGCCAGACCGTGCCTTCCAGGGCTCCTTCACTCCCTGTAGGCGGTCGCCCCGGTGCTGTGGTGCGCCGATTCAGCTCGGTGAGCACGCCAGGACCGCACGGGAGTTCTACGGACTGCAGATCCTCTTCTGGCCTTTCACAGGCCGTCTTCACCGTGCTGGCGAGGGCGAGACGGGGATCAACTCCGGGTACGGCAATGCTTGACACTGTGAGAACCGAAAACAAGATGCCGTCATCACCATCCGGGTGCAATCCAATGGCACATCCCTGCACTTGCTGCGAGTTCAGCAAAGTAACGAAACCTGCGTAGAACTGCAGAACCCGTTCGGCCTTCTCTCGGGCCTTTTCAGGGAGGCTCAGTACCCAGGTCGCCAATGCCTCGACATGGTCAAGTTCGGGATGGAGATCCAGCTGAATATAACCGTGGGGCAAGCTGTACCAATAAGAAGGCCTCGACTCGCCGCCGGGCGTCGGGAAAGCGTCAATCACCGGCCGTCTGACCTTCCCGATCTGGCGTAGCGCGTGTCACAGTACCCCCGCAAGACCCAAGATCCCGTGCGCGGTGGCAGCGGCCTTGGTTGATTCGGCAGCGTTGTGTAGGGCGCCTTCCTTCGGTACAACCCCAAGGGACTCCCCGGAGGAGATGAGGTTGGCCCCTACGTTGACGCCGTTCGTGCCGATATCCCCCAACCGCTTAGCTGCCTCTCTTCCTCCGGCGGCGAAGGCTGAAGCACCTTCATTTGCGGCCTCTGAAGCCTTCCTCCCCACAACATGAGCGAATTCCTTGGAGAATTCCGCTACCTTCTCCGAGCGTGAGGCGGCAACGCCCCATCTCTCGGCAGTAACCGCAGCCTCGGCGACTTCTTTGCCAGCCCGCCCCAGCGCACCGACTCCCGGGGCCATGCCGACGAGATCACCGGCGACGGAGGCGTAAGCGGAGAACGTGTCCATGTTCCACCCGAACTTATCCCCGGCCAGGGCGGACCTGAATTCAGGATCACTGAGATTCTTACCCATCGACACCACGCTTGCTGCGAGTGCGATGCCGGCGAAAACCGGTGTCAGCGGAGTGGGGAAGAGCGCGAGCAGCCCAGCGATCGAGCCGATGGTTCCCGCATGCTCCGCAAGGAGTTCGAGGCCCTTCTTGACGCCCTCCCAGATGGTGTTGACGGCCTTGCTCAGCCAGCCCGGTTCCCTCGGTGCCAGCTTGTCCGTGGCTCCGTCGAGTGCGCGGGCGACCGTCTCCGCCTGGTCCGCGTGCGAGTGCTCCAGCATCTCGGCTTTGCGGATGATGTCGTTGTACTGACTGTCGGCCCTTTCCAGGGCCGTGGCGGCTTCGTTGAGGCTGCTCTCGGCTGCTCGCAGGCGGGCCGTCGCCGCATCAGCCTCTTCTTGCGAGGGGTACTGCTTGTCGGCGAGCTTGAGGTCGGGGTGCTGCTGGGCCTCGGCGTGACGCTGCTTGGCCTTGTCGGCCGCGGCCTTCCGGTCACCGGCTTCGTCGTCGTATTTCCGCGCCAGGTCTCGGTGCGACGTGAGGTCGCCGTCCCAGACCTTCAGTTGCGCCGAAGCCTTCTCCAGGGAGCGCGCGGCATTCTTGATGTACGTCGGCAGCTCACCGTCCAAGGCCTCGCGGAAGGCCTTGGCGGCGTCGCCCTCCCAATAGCTGCTCTCACCGATCAATCTCTGGAGCTGACTGTGGCAGTTCCGCAAGGAGGCTGCAGCGGCCGTGACTTTCTGCTGAAGTGCATCCACTTCGCCGGGAATTCCCGGAACCGGGTTCCAGCCGAGATGGGGGTAGGGGTTCACAGCCATTAGCGCGCCCCCGAGTTGCCGGAGCCCGAGGGAGATGACTTGGCCATGTCCTGGAAGGCCTTCTCGAAGGCCTCCTCGACTTGTTCGTACGCCTTCTTGTTGGCCTTCACGCCCTCGCTGATGGCATCGATCATCTCTTTGGTCTGTTCAGCCCCGTACTTCCAGCGCTCCTGGAATCCGTCACACGCCTCGTCCAGGCGCCTGGTTCCGATCTGGTCAGCACGGACATGGCCCAGAGCGGAACGCGCTTCGTTCAGGTCCCGGACGCACGTCTCAAGCGTCCGGAGAAACGTCCCCAACTGATCTGTATCCGCTTTGAAATGCTCCCCCATGGAACGGAGTTCTCTCCCTGTCCGTCGATGAACTTGTTGCGCATGCTCGGCGTGGTCCCGCCGTCTGGTGCGATGGCGCGTGAGCGTGTCCCAGGGGCTGGCCGGGCGAGGTGCGTCCGAAGGGATGGTTGCTCAAGTTCCCCCGGTTGATAGGGAGTTGGCAGCCTCCCAGGCGTGTCGACCCGGCTTTGGCGGGCACCCCCAAGATCCTTACAGGCACCCTACACGGGGTGTTGAACGGGCGGCAGCGGCCTGGGCGTGGGTGGGGGAGAGG